>NZ_JBFODV010000262.1:0-2504 GCF_040908495.1 Aeromonas sp. R1-1
GACGCGGTACGTGGCTCCGATCTGGTGGTGACCGCCATCTACGAAGGGCGCAAAGCGGCCGAAGGGATCATGGACTATCTGGCGGTCTGATCCGACCGGCCAAGACCGTGATGCACTTTCACTATCAGCCCCGCCAATGCGGGGCTGATTTCTTTGACATGCCGCCAGTGAATAGCGATGGCTAACTCTTTGGCATCGGACAAACCCAAGAACTGCGCCATTCTGGCGCGGCATACTCATCGGGCCAATACTCGGTCTGCTGTTGAATTTTACCTTCCGCAACATGGTGAAATGTGACGGCGCGAGCATTTACGACCCCATCGCTGACCAGCACCTCACTGACCACCTCACTCCCTTGTGCCAGAAGACGGACAATCTCGAAGCGCCACAGGCCAGCTGCGGGGTAGCGACGATTGATCTCAATAAAATTCTCTCGCCCCACAATCCGTTCTCCCGATTGGGGCCAGTCACAGAAAAAATCATCTCCCAGCCAGCTTGCCGCCTTCGCAAAGTCATTGCTCTGCATCTCCTGCCAATAGGCCTCTACCACTGCTTTTGGCTCCATGGTGTTCAATTCCATACTCACTCTCCCTACAAACGCACCACCAGCCACTCCCCCTTGCCGACCGGCACCAGCGAGGTGGCAAAGGCCGGATCCTGCCCGACCTCGTTCATCCACTCCACCATCTCGCTGCGATGGGAGATGGCGTTATCGACCACCAGCAGGCCACGGGGGGCCAGCAGACGGCGGATCTGCGGCCACCATGCCCGGTAGTTCTGACGATCCGAATCGAGGAAGATGAGCTGATAGCCGGCTTGCGGCAAGGTCGGTAACAGCTCACTCGCATCCCCTGCCAGCAAGGTTACCCAGGGGGCCAGCCCTGCCCTCTGAAAGTTGTCATGGGCCAGCACGCGCTTATCCTCATCCAGCTCAATGGTGGTAACGTGCCCCTCCAGCCGACGCACAGCTTCTGCCAGCCAGAGTGTGGAGTAACCATTGGAGGTGCCGATCTCCAGCACCGCCTGCGC
Source organism: Aeromonas sp. R1-1 (assembly GCF_040908495.1). Classification (NCBI taxonomy): domain Bacteria; kingdom Pseudomonadati; phylum Pseudomonadota; class Gammaproteobacteria; order Aeromonadales; family Aeromonadaceae; genus Aeromonas; species Aeromonas sp. R1-1. The sequence continues at coordinate 1,030 of NZ_JBFODV010000262.1, forward strand.
CCCACGGGTCTGCACCAGCACTGACAGCAACACCCCCGTGTCGCGGGTGATATTGAGCAGCTTGCGGTGGCGTGCCTGCTGCATGCTGTCATTGCGCTCGCCCAGCTGCTCCAGCTGGCGTTTTAACTGTTCCAGTTCCATCGATATCCCTTTCGTCCTTGCCCAAAACCGTTAGCCCACACCTCCAAGCTTGGCATTTGGGAGTCAAATGATTGCTTTCAATCGCCATTCACACCACAAAGGATGAGAAAAGGACAACCATTTGAGGCAGAATTTGTGACGTCTATCTGTTACACTTCGCGCCCGCCATTTTCCGGCTCACTCTCTGACTTGATGTCAGGCGCAGCCGTCGGTGGTTACAACCTCCGTCTCGCTCATGCCGAGCTAACCAAGCCAAACACAGCCCAGCTGGAACACAGGAACCCATTATGAGATTTGAATCGTTCGATTTTGCCCCCGAGATTTTGCGTGCTGTCTCAGATTGCGGTTATCAGGAGATGACCCCTGTGCAGCAACAGGCGATCCCGGCCATTCGCCGTGGCCGCGATGTGCTGGCCAGCGCCCAGACCGGTACCGGCAAGACCGCCGCCTTCGCCCTGCCCATCTTGCAGCGTCTGGTAGACAATCCGGCGCCGGTCCAGCCTTCCAACGCCCGGGGGCTGATCCTGACCCCGACCCGCGAGCTGGCGGCTCAGGTGGCGAGCAACATCAATGACTTCGCCAAGTATCTCGATATCACCACCATCACCATCGTCGGCGGTGGCAAGCAGGACGTGCAGGCCAAGAAGCTCAAAGCGGGCGCTCACATCATTGTGGCCACCCCGGGCCGTCTGCTGGAGCACCTCACCGCCTGCAACCTCAGCCTCTCCGGCGTCGAGTGTCTGGTGATGGATGAAGCGGATCGCATCCTTGACATGGGCTTCAGTGCCGATGTGCAAAAGATCCTGCAAGCGGTCAACAAAACCCGTCAAAACCTGCTCTTCTCCGCCACCTTCTCCGACGCGGTGAAGAAGCTGGCCAACCTGATGCTGGACAGACCGCAGATCGTCAGCGTCAACAAGCAGAACTCCACCGCCGACACCGTCAGCCACACCGTCTATCCGGTCGAGCAGAAGCGCAAGCGCGAGCTGCTCTCAGAGCTGATTGGCAAGCAGAACTGGCAGCAGGTGCTGGTGTTCGCCAGTACCCGCGAGAGCTGTGATGTGCTGGTCGAGGAGCTGAACCTCGACGGCATCAAGTCCGCCGTTGTCCATGGCGAGAAGGCCCAGGGCAACCGTCGCCGCGCCCTGCGCGAATTCATGGAAGGCAAGGTACGGGTACTGGTCGCCACCGAAGTGGCCGCCCGTGGTCTGGATATTCCGGATCTGGAATACGTGGTCAACTATGATCTGCCGTTCCTGGCGGAAGATTACGTCCACCGCATCGGCCGTACCGGTCGTGCCGGCAAGCGCGGCATGGCCATCTCCTTCGTCAGC
>NZ_JBFODV010000263.1:0-1035 GCF_040908495.1 Aeromonas sp. R1-1
CTCTTCTCTGCCACCTTCGCCGACGAGATCCGCGAACTGGCCACCGGTCTGCTGGATAACCCGGCAGTGATCGAAGTGGCCCCGCGCAACAGTACTGCCGAGCGTATCGAGCAGCTGGTGCATCCGTGCGACAAGGCCAACAAGATCGCGTTGCTGAGTCATCTGGTCACCAGCAACAACTGGCAGCAGGTACTGGTGTTCACCCGTACCAAGCACATGGCCAACCGCGTTGCCGAAACCCTTGACAAGAACGGCGTCAGCGCCGCCGCCATCCACGGCAACAAGAGCCAGGGTGCCCGTACTCGCGCGCTGGCCGGCTTCAAGGATGGTAGCGTCAAGGTGCTGGTGGCGACCGACATCGCCGCCCGTGGTCTGGACATCGACAAGCTGCCGCAAGTGGTCAACTTCGAGCTGCCCAACGTGGCAGAAGATTACGTGCACCGTATCGGTCGTACCGGCCGTGCCGGTGCTGCCGGTCACGCCATCTCGCTGGTGGCGGCCGACGAAGGGAAGCTTATCAAGGCGATCGAGCGTCTGACCAAGCAGAACATTCCGTGCGAGCAGGTGGCCGGTTTCGAAGCCTCCCGCGAGACCCTGGATAATATCGCCCGTGGTATCGGCGCGCCGCTGCGCAAAGAGCCCCGCGATCCGAGCGAGCAGCGCCGTGCGCCGCGTCCGCAAGGTCAAGGCCAGCGTCAGGGGGCCGGTCGTTCCGCCTCCAATGGCAATGCGGGTGGTGCCCGTACCGGTAACGGTGGCAAGCCCAAGCCGCAAGGTGGTCAGCGTCCGGCTGATGGCGCTGGCAAACCGGCTCAGGCCCGTCGTCCCCGTCGCGCCAGCCATAACCAGTAAGGGCAAGGAGAGCCACTCTCCCACCCTGATTGGTGTCTAGTCCTGAAATAGGTTTACACATTTTCAACTAGCATTTATCTACTCAGACCCCCCTATGTACCGCATCGGGGGTTCTGTATTTCAACGCATGATGCGGCCGCTCCGCGTTGTAAATATCCACCGCTTCACGCACCATTTCCCGCG
>NZ_JBFODV010000264.1:0-49379 GCF_040908495.1 Aeromonas sp. R1-1
CTCAGAAGTGAAACGCGGTAGCGCCGATGGTAGTGTGGCATTCGCCATGCGAGAGTAGGACACTGCCAGGCACCCAATAAAAGAAACCCCGCTCATCGAGCGGGGTTTTTTATTGCCTAGAAATCAGAAAGTCGCCTGAAAATTGGCCAGTGTTATCCCCTCCTTCCCCTGAATTCCTGATCATCCCATCAGTTTTATTCATAAAAAACGGCCCTGGCAGCGTAAAATGGTGCTTTATCTGGTCGGAGATAGCCCATGTTTTGTCCAAAATGTGGCGGTCAAACCCTGCAGAGCGTCAGCCCCAAAGAGTTTCTCTGTGGCTGCGGTTTTCATTTTTTCCAGAATGTGGCGACGGCGGTGATGGTGGCGCTTTGCTGGCAGGATGAGGTGCTGGTTGCGGTGCGTGCCCGTAATCCTGGCAAGGGGTTGCTGGATCTGCCGGGCGGATTTGTCGATCCCGGCGAGTCGCTGGAGGGGGCGCTGGTGCGCGAGTTGCAGGAGGAGCTGGGGCTCGATGTCAGCGCTCATCCTTGCACCTATCTTGGCTCATTCCCCAATATCTATCCCTACGATGGCATCACCTATCACACCTGTGACACCTTTTTCGCCATCAAGCTGAGTGAAAAAACGGTCATCCAGCCGGCTGACGATGTGGCAGCCTGTCAGTGGCTGAAGATCAGAGATATCCCCTTGCCCCGCTTTGCTTTCGAATCGACGCGCACCGCGATGGCGCGGCTGCAGCAATCCCCTTTGCAAGCCTGATTCTTGCGGATGCCAATAGGGATTGGCAGCGACTATCCCTGTCTCATCCTTGTCCGCTTTTGTCCCGCAGACGCCATTCGTCAGACGGTGAGTGATATAGTCTGCAGTGGATCCGGATTCAAGGAGCATATCGTGAAGAAGATAGTTCTCATCTTGCTCGGCATCGCCGTAGCGGCCTTGCTGGCCATAGTGACGTTGATAAGCCTTATCGACCCCAATCAATTCAAGCCCCAACTGGCTGAACAGGTGCGCAAGAGCACGGGCCGGGAGCTGGTGATGGCGGGGGAGATTGACTGGCGTTTCTGGCCGAGTCTCGGCCTCTCGCTGGAGAAGGTTGCTCTGCGCAATCCGGCTGGTTTTGCCGAGCCGGATCTCGTTCGTTTCGAACAGGGGGAGGCCTCGGTGGCCCTGTTGCCGCTGCTCTCCCATCGTCTGGAGATTGGCAAGGTGACCCTGAGTGGCGCCCATCTCTTTATCCAGACCAAGGCGGATGGCAGCTCCAATCTGAGCGGACTGATCACAGATGCCACTGCTGATGCAAGCGCACCGGTCGTCCCCGCAACCCCTGCGCCAACCGCTGATAGCAAGCCTTGGCAGATCAGCTTGCAGGGTGTCGCGCTCTCCCAGGCCAGTGCGCTGGTACAGGATGATCGCAGCGGCACCTCACTGCGACTGGATCGCCTCGATCTCGATATGGGGCAGCTGGCCACCGGTCAGTGGGTACCCGTGACGCTGGCCGCCAGGGGGAGTGCCGACAAGTTCGCTTTCGACGTTAAAGGGCAAACCCAGATCAAGCTGGCGCAGGAGGTGATGGCCAGTGAACTGAAAGACTTGAGTCTCAGTGGCAGCCTGAGTGATCCGTCCCTGCGACTCGACAGTTTCTCCATCAAGGGAGACCGACTGGCTCTTGGTGAGTGGAGCAACCTCACGTTGGCGCTGAAAGGAGCCAAGGGTGAGGGGCAGCAAGCTTCACTGGCTGGTTCGCTGGAAGGAACGCTCAAGGGACGGCTCGATAAAGAGATGAAGCTGGCCGAGCTCTCCGATGTGCTACTGACGGCTGCGCTGGAAGGTGATGCGCTGCCACGCCCGCAGATGAAGCTGAAACTGGCTGGGTTTGCCCGTGCCGAGCTCGACAAGCAGTTGATTACCCTAAGCAAGCTGGTGATGAGTGCCGATGAGGCGCTGCTGAGTGGTGATGGAACCGTGCAGCTTGGTGCCGTTCCCGTAATCAGCTTCGATCTCAAGGGGGAGAAGCTGGATCTCGACAAATGGCTCGCCAAATCGGCACCTAACACACCTGCGCAGGCGAAAGAGGACAAGCCGGCGGCCGGTGTTGCCAGCACAGCTGCAAGTGGCAATAAAGCGGTAACCGGCAAGAGCGAAGCCCTCTCCGCGGTCGAACCGGATCTGGGCGTGCTCAAGGGGATGGATCTGGATGGTCGGCTGCAACTCGGCAGCCTGCGTCTGAAAGGGCTGGATTTTGGCGCAGTCGATTTACAGGTGGCTCTGGCCAAGGGACTGCTGACGCTCAAGCAGTTCAGCGCGACCGTGGCTGGCGGTCAGGTAAGCGCGAACGGGGTACTCGACGCGCGCCAGCAGCCCGCCACCTACAAGGTGCACAAGCAGGTGGCCGGAGTGAACATTCGTCCCTTGTTGCAGACTCTGGCTCAGAGTGATCTGCTGGAGGGCAAGGGCGATCTCGATGTGCAGGTGCAGGGCCGTGGTCTCTCCGCGCTTGCACTGCGCAACGGGATGCAGGGCAAGGTTACCTTGAAACTGAGCGACGGTGCCCTGCACGGTATCAACCTGCCGGAGATGATTCGCGAGGCGCGGGCAACCCTCAGCGGCAAGGGGGCCGAGCAGGTGAAGGAGGCGCGCAAGACTGACTTCAGCGCCCTGACCGCCAGCTTCCAGATTGCCGATGGCATCGCCCGCAGCAACGACATCCAGCTCTTTGCCCCGGCCCTGAGGGTCAAGGGCGAGGGGCAGACGGCGCTGGTGCCGGAGAGCCTCGACTTCCTGTTCCTCACCTCTATCGTCGAGAGCAGCAAGGGACAGGGGGGCAAGGATGTGGATGAGCTCAAAGAGATCACCATTCCGGTGCGGATCGGCGGCCACTGGCAGGCGCCCAGCTACCAGCTCGACGTGAAGGCGCTGCTCAGCAACAACAAGTTGCTGGAGGATAAGGCGCGCAAGGAGGCCGAACGCGGCCTCAAGAAGCTGCTGGGTGACAAGGCCGACAACGAGGCCGTCAAAGGGGTGGCCGACCAGCTGCTCAAGGGACTGTTCAAATAGGTGACACTTCATATGGGCTGGCGGGAGCCGCGCCAATGCCGTTAGCGGTTGACCGGATGTCAGCGCCATTGAAAAATGGCGCTGACATTTTTTATGGCGCAGTGACCTGCTGCGCCTTGATCCGGAGTCATCTCGAGTTGAACCCATGCGCCTGATCCTGCTGCTCTGCTCCCTGATCTGCTACGGCATGGCTTCTCCCGTGCTGGCCGGGCCGCTGGCAGATCGCCTAGCGGGCGAGCTGGCCAGACAGGCTCCCGAGCAGGCGCTGCCTCTTGACGAGGTGCAGCGGCTCGACCGTCGCCTGATTGCTCCCGACTCCCTTCATCCTGCCTGGCAGCGTTATCCGCTGCGCCAGTTGCAGGCCATCTATCGCTATCAGCAGGAGTGCGGGACAGAGAAAGACTTGCCCGCCGAGTGGCTGCCACTGCTGCGGGCGCTTTGTGGCCAAGGGGCTACGCCCTCGACCCGCTGGTTTGCCGCTCACCCCATCTATCCGCTGGGGGGAAGCAGCGCTGCCCGCTGGCTGGCTCGTTATCCGACTGCGGGGCTCAACCATCTGCTCCATGTGCGGGAGCGGCGCGACCGGTTGGGGCAGCTCGGCGAGCTTGATGATGACAACCTAGACGCCCTGCTGCGGGGCGAGCGCTGGCTGCTGCAATCGGGTCAGCTCTGGCTGCTTGGCGATGGGCAGTGGCGTCGCTATGGCGCCGGGCAGTGGCAACCGCTGGCCGAGCGACTCGGTGTGACGCTGGATAGCCGGGTCGATCGCTCCTGTCAGGAGCGGGTCGGCGCGCTCTGCATCAACGAGCGCCCCACGCTGCACTGGCAGTGGCTGGTGCTGGTCAGCTCCCTTGGTTTTATTCTGCTGCTGGGGTGGGCCAGCTGGCAGCGCTGGCGCCTGCTGCGGGAGCGGCGCGTCGCGTTGCAGATGCTGACTCATGAGCTGCGCACCCCCATCATGGTGCTCTCTGGCATCAGCGAGGAGCTGCGCCACGATTTCGACCGACTCCCCCCTTCCGCCCAGCAGAGCGTGGGTCAGCTGCTGGGCAGTGTCGCCCGTCTGCATCAACTGGCGCAGGCCAGTCGCCACTATCTGGCGGCAGAGGCTCTCGAGGATGAGCGGGTGGCGGTTAGTCTGGCCGAGTGGCTCACGCTGGCTTGCGAGCGGCATGGCGCCACCTTCTGCCTTGAGCGGGAGATGACTCTGGCGCTCCCCTTTTATTGGCTCGATCTCGCCCTCGATAACCTGCTGCGCAATGCCAGCCAGCATGGCCGCGCGCCGGTTCGGATCTGTGCCAGCTGGCAGGCGGGGCGTTTGATCCTCGCGGTCAGCGATGGCGGCGAGCTGCCAAATTACCGGCTCGCCACCTTGCTGCACCGCGGTGCCCGCGCCGAGGGTTTGGGGCTGGGGCTTGCCATCGTGCGCCATCTGCTGCGCCGTCTTGGCGGGCGCCTCACCCTATCCGGCCCGCCCACTACCTTTAACCTGACGCTGCCCTGCCAACTCTGGAGCGACCCCGAATCATGAAGACCATCTTGCTTGTCGAAGACGAGGCGCTATTGGCGGTGAACCTGCAACGCTATCTGACCCGTGAGGGGTATCGCTGTCTCTGGTGCGACACCCTAGCTGCGGCGGAGCAGCAGTGGCTGGCGGCGGATCTGGTGCTGCTGGATCGCACCATGCCGGAGGGGGATGCCCTCGACTGGCTACCCCAGTGGCTGGCGCGCAAGGCGCTGCCGGTGATCGTGCTCACCGCAAGGGTGGAGGTGAGCGATCGGGTGGCCGGGCTCGATGCGGGGGCGCGCGACTACCTGACCAAACCCTTCTCCCACGACGAGCTGCTGGCGCGGATCCGGGCCCAGTTGCGTCAGCTGGGGGATGGCACTCAGGCAGTGGGCGGCTTGCAGCTTCATCCTGCCCGGATGCAGGCGAGCTGGCAGGATGCGGAGGTGAGCTTTACCCCCACCGAGTTTGCCCTGCTCACTCTGCTGGTGCGGATGGCGGGGCGGGTGCTGAGCCGGGAGGAGATCCTCAACCGGGTGTGGGGGTATCAGGCGTTTCCTTCTACCCGCACCGTCGATACCCATATCCTGCAACTGCGCCAGAAGCTACCCGGACTGGCCATCGAGACGGTGCGCGGCATCGGCTACCGGCTGGAGGTGGCAGCGTGAAGCGTGCAACGCTGGCCCCTCTGTTGTTGGCTCTAAGCGCTGGCTGCGTTATGGCAACTGAACGTGCCGATCCACTGCAACCGGCTACGTTGGCGCTGTTGCAGGGGGATAACCGGCACGCCTGGCAATCTTTGCAGCAGGCATGGCCCGCCCTCACAAGTGATGCCGAGCGCCGTAGCTGGCAGGGGATGCTGGCTGCGCTGAGTGCCCAGCACTGCGGCAAGGATTTCCCGCTCACTCTGCCTGATGGGGTGAGCGAGCTGCGCCTTGAGCTAATCCAGCGCGATGCGCCACTGTTGCGGGATTATCGGGTGCAGTTGACCGGGGAGGGGCCCATCACCGCCGCTGAACTTATCGATCCCGCTGGCCGTGACCGACTGGCTGGCGCCCAGTGGGAGGCGGAAGAGAACTCTGGAGTCAGGGTTGTCGGGGCCGATCTACCGACGCCTTTGCCAGCCGGGCTCTATCAGCTGCGGCTGACGGTGGCGGGCAAGGATTGGCAGGTAGCGTTGCCGCTGCCTGCGGTGCAGGATCTGGACTGGCTCTCTCGCTCGCCACAGGCGGTAGCCAATCCCCCCGCCAATCCCGCTTCGTGCACTCCGCTCTGGCTTGAGCAGACTGTGCTGGCCCGCCCGCAATACTCCCTGCTCTGGTGGCACCGGATTGCGACTGATGAGCCGGTGAACTGGCCTGCTGCCACGCCCGACAGCTGGCGTACCCTTTCGCTGGTGCAGACCAGCCAGCGCGGCCAGCTGGTGTTGCAGCTAAGCCACAGTCAGGCTGGGCCGGTTGAGTAATGGTCGTCGTGATGGTCAGTTGCACGCAATCCTGACATTGGCCTGACAATCGCAGGCGGCCAATCTGCTGAAATGGCGATTCCCGTGTGTTATCAGGAATCACAGACCATGACTTTTCTTCCCGTGCTAACGAGCCGGATCCGCCCGCTGCTGCTGTTGGCGCCGCTGTTCTCCCTGCCTGCCGAGGCGCTGACCCTTGCCAACGATCAGTGGCGCATCGAGCTGGATCCCGCCACCCTGGCGGCCGAGGCAGTGCTGCCATCGGGCAAGCACCTTCTCATCTCTTCTCCCGGCCCTCGCCAGCCGGTCACCGCCTTGCAGCAGGAGGGGGAGCGTGCCAGCTGGCTGACCCGTGCCGATGGCGAGGTGCGGGCCTTGGCTCGCCTTGAGGGTAACCGTCTGATCCTCACCCTGAGCCGTGCGAGTGCTGGCGGGCTGGTGTGGCCGCGGGTACCGGCAGGGGCGCAGGCGCTGATGCTGCCGATCCACGAGGGTTTTCGCATCCCGGTTGATCATCCCGAGTGGCGCCAGGCGCTGGCGCAGGAGTATCAGGGGATCAACACCACGGATAATCTGACCCTGCCGGTGGTTGGGCTGGATCACGGGGATCAGCAGCTGGCGATCCTCTTTGCCAACCCCTTCAACAACCGGCTCACTTTTACGCCGAGGAAAGATGGTATTGCCCTGGCAGCGACCCATAGCGTCAATCGCCTCAATCTGGCCGACCCCTATGAGGTGGCAGTGTCGTTGCAACCGGGCAACGACTGGCTAGCGGCGGCCAAGGCCTATCGCAGCTGGTTGCAGGAGCGGGGCGAGCTGGTCTCGCTCGAGAGCAAGCTGGCGGCAGTAAAGGATGGCAAGCGGCTGATCGGCGCCTCTCACCTCTACCTCTGGGGCGAGCGACTGCTGGTGCCACAGGATGTGAAGAGCTGGTCCGAGTTGCGTCGCCTGATCCCCGCCGACTGGCTCAAGGGGGAGAGCAAAACGGCGCTGCAAGCGCCCGATCTTGAGCGCAACCGCTATCTGCAAAATCTGGTATTGACCGGAGTGGAGCAGGCGCTGGCGCTGCGCCATCCGGGTCAGCAACCGGCCGATTTCGCTGCCCGGCGCACGCTGGCGGCCACGCAACTGGGGGCTGCGCTCAACGAGCCGCAGAGCTGGGGTGATGGCAGCTCTGCCAAGATGATCGCCGCTCTCAAGCAGGCTGGACTCCCCAAACTCTGGCTGGGGCTGCCCCAGTGGACCGCCGGTTTTGCTGCGCCAGAGGGGATTGAACTTGCCAAACAGGCGGGCTATCTCATCGCCCCTTACGACTCTTACGATACCGCGCTGCCTGAGGGGAATCGCCAGCAGAGCTGGCTCACCGCCCAGATGGGGCAGGATATCTACCTGCGCTGCGGCATCATGCAGGAGAATGGACGGCGTAAGAGCGGCTTTCAAAATAGCGGTGTCTACACCAATCAGGCCTGTGTGCGCCCGGTGATGGAGCAGCGAGTGCCAAAATTGCAGCAGGCGAGCCACTACAACAGCTGGTTCCTCGATGTGGCGGCGACCGGCATGGTGTTTGACGACTTCGACCCGGCCAAGCCGACCAGCCAGGCGCAGGATGCGCAAAACCGGATGGCCGGGATGGCGTGGATTGCCAAGAGTCAGGGTGTGCTGGTGGGCTCCGAGGAGGGCGGCGCGGTTGCCAACCGCACCGCGGCTTTTGCCCACGGCCCCCAGACCAGCGGCTTTGGCTGGCAGGATCCCGATATGCGCCGCAATAAGCGCTCTCCCTACTATCTGGGGGCCTGGTATCCCGACTATCAGCCCGCTCTCTTCTTTCGCCAGAGCCACCTCAAGCCCGGGTATCAGGGGCTCTACTTTGATCCGGCGCTGCGGTTGCCGCTGTTCCAGAGCGTCTTTCACGACAGCATAGTGACTACCCATCACTGGACGATGGATAGCCTCAAATTCAGGGAGAGCCGTCAGGTGACCGAACTATTGCAGCAGCTCTACAATGTGCCGCCGCTGCTCAACCTCAGTCTGGATAGTGCCAGCGTGCGCATTCCCTACCTCAGGAGGCTCGATGCCTTCTTCCGCCCGCTGCATGAGCGGCTCTACAACCAGCCTCTCACCGGTTTTCGCTGGCTCGATAAAAGAGGAGAGGTGCAGCAGAGCGAGTTTGCCGATGGTACTCGACTGATTGCCAACTTCGGCCCGGCCACCGAGCAGGCGGGGATCAAACTGGCCGCTCAAAGCGTGCTGGCGCTGCCGCCCGATGGCAGCCAGCAGCAGTTTGTCTCGCAACCGGATGGCGCCCGCTAATCTGGCGTTCTGGCTTTTATTTCATCAGAGGATGATGTGGCAGAACATTTCATGTATAGATGAACGTTCTGAAAAATATATGAGAGGCAGTTCTGATGGTTGAGAGTGAAGTGATTAGATAGGTAAACCATCCGGCGTGGCCGCTGGTCTGGCAGATCTATGGTGAGAGTTTTCCCCGCTACGAGCAGCGCCAGTCACAGCATCAGCCACAGAAGATGCGGGATCCTCGCTATCACTGCCAAATCTTTTATCAGGACGGCCTGCTGCTCGGTTTCATCTTCTGGTGGGCGTGCGACGAGCAGATCTATATCGAACATCTGGCCATCAATCCGGCGCTGCGCAGCCGCAACTACGGCAGCCGCCTGCTGGCCGAATTTTGCAAGCGGGCAGGCAAAACCGTCATTCTCGAGATCGATCCGCCAGAGGATGAGATTGCTATTTGTCGTCTGCACTTCTATCAGGGGCTGGGCTTTTGTCTCAATGACTATGCTCATGTCCACCCACCCTATCATCCTGACTACAAGGGTCATGAACTACGGGTGTTGAGCTATCCGGGGCTTCTTGAGGAAGATGCCTATCAGCGTTTCAACAGCATGCTGGTGGAGACGGTGATGGATCACGGCTGAGCAACCGTAAGGATGCTGATATGCCGATAAGAGAGGGGCCCGACTGAAGCAATTCAGGCGGGCCCTTTTTCATTGCCGCTGGCGGGAATTACTCCCCCAGCAGCTTGTGCCAGACGGCGAGCACATGGCTGCGCTCGTTTTGCAGCTGATCGTCGCTCACTTTGCGGGAGATCTCCGAGAGGTTGAGGCGATGGCCGAGGTTGCGGATCTCCAGATAGGCATGCTTCAGCCCCTCCGCCTGCTCCAGGGTCAGCACCCCCGCCATCACGCACTCGTCGAAGATGCGTACGTTATCAGACCAGCGGGTGAGGGCATCGGGTTCGCCGCAGGCGTGGGCTAGCACCAGATACTGGGCGATAAACTCGATATCCACCATGCCACCGGGGGACTGCTTGAGGTCGAATTCGCCAGCCCCCGCTTTCAGCAGATGATCCCGCATCTTGTGGCGCATCTCGCGCACCTCGCGGGCCAGGGTCGGCAGCTCCCGCTCCCTGGCCAGCACATCGCGGCGGATACGGGCAAATTCGGCAACGATGGCATCATCGCCATAGATGGGGCGAGCCCGCACCAGCGCCTGATGTTCCCAGGTCCACGCCTCGTTTTGCTGGTATTGCTCGTAGGCCGACAGCGACGAGACCAGCAGGCCGGAGTCGCCGGAGGGGCGCAGTCGCATATCGATCTCGTAGAGAATGCCGGAGGGGGTACGGGTGCTGAACAGGTGCAGGATCCGCTGGGCGAGGCGCAGGTAGAACTGGCGGCTGTCGATGGGCTTGCGCCCGTCGGTGTAGCTGTTGGGGTCGCCGCCGTGCAGGAACACCAGATCGAGATCCGAGCCGTAGCCGAGCTCGATGCCGCCCAGCTTGCCGTAGGCCACCACCGCAAAGCCGCGCTGGCCGCTGGTTGCCACCTCTGGCGGCACCCCGTAGCGCTCGCTCATCTGGGCCCAGGCTTGATTGACCACCTCTTCGGTGATCGCCTCCGCCAGCCAGGTTAGGTGGTCGCTCACCTTCATCAGCGGCAGGGCGCCAGCGATATCGGCCGCCACGATGCGCAGCAGCTGCACCTGCTTGAACTGGCGCAGCGCTTCCATCTGCTGCTCCACGTCCTCTTCGGGGATGCGCAGCAGGAACTGGCGCAGCTGGGGCTTGTACTGATCGAGCGGGGTGGGGTGATAGAGGTGCTGGGGATCGAGCAGCTCATCCAGCAGGATGGGGTAGCGGGCCAGCTGTTCACTCACCAGATGGCTGGCGTCGCACAGCCGCACCAGCTGGCGCAGGGCGCCCGGGTTTTCCGCCAGCAGTTGCAGATAGGCGCTGCGGGTGAAGATGCGGGTAAGCAGCTCACAGACCCGCTCGAACAGGCGGGCGGGTTGCTCACTGGCGACCACCAGCCGCAGCAGCTCCGGCATCAGCCAGTCCAGCGCGATGCGCCCCTGCGGCCCCACCTGACGGCGCTTGTACTCCTCCTTGAAGCGCAGCAGGGCGGCGCAGAGCGGAGCGGGCTCGACGACCCCTTGAGCAGTCAGCAATTTTTCCAGCTCGGCGGCATCGAGCTCGGTGCGCCAGAGATCGAGCCAGAGCTGCTCCAGATGGGCGGGGGCCTCTTTCTCTTCCCCCACCACGGCGGCGAACTCCTGATGGACGGCGGCCATCTCCTCATCCAGATAAGCCATAAAGGTGCCCCAGTCGGCAAAGCCGAGGGCGGCGATCAGCCGCTGGCGATCCCGCTCCTCGGTGGGCAGGGTCTGGGTCTGCTGATCGCCGATCTCCTGCAATATGTTCTCGACCCGGCGCAAGAAGCGATAGGCATCCAGCAAGCGGTCGCAATGGGCAGATTCGAGGGCGCCACATTGGGCGATGGCGGCCAGCGCCTCCGGCAGGTGACGCACCCGCAGTGCCGGTTCACGGCCGCCGCGAATAAGTTGCAGCGCCTGGGCGATAAACTCCACTTCGCGAATGCCGCCAGCCCCCAGCTTGATGTTGCCCTCCAGCCCCTTGCGGCGCACCTCGGCGGCGATCATCGCCTTCATCTGACGCAGGCCGTCGATAACGCCAAAGTCGATATAGCGGCGAAACACGAAGGGGCGAAGCATCTCGGCCAGCTCCACTGCGTGTTCGCACTGGGGCCCCAGTACCCGCGCCTTGACCATGGCGTAGCGTTCCCAGTTGCGACCGTGATGCTGGTAGTAATCCTCCATGGCGGCAAAGGAGATGGCCAGCGGCCCCGCCTCGCCAAAGGGGCGTAAGCGCATATCGACCCGGAACACCTGACCATCCTGAGTGGGCTGGTGGAGGGCGTTGATGATGCGTTGGCCCAGCTTGATGAAAAATTGCTGGTTGGCGAGTTCACGCCGCCCGCCAACCGTGTAGCCGTTTTCGGGGAAGGTGAAGATAAGGTCGATATCCGAGGAGAAGTTGAGCTCGCCACCGCCGAGCTTGCCCATGCCGAGGATCAGTAGCGGTTGCGGATTACCGTTGCCATCCATCGGGGTGCCCAGCTCGCTGCACTGTTTGGCGTAGAGCCAGTCGCGAGCGGAGCAGATGAGGGCATCCGCCAGTTTGGTGAGGTGGATAAAGCTCTCTTCCACCGCCGCATGGCCCAGCAGCTCGCGCCAGGCGATCACCAGCATGCGGCTGCGGCGGAACTGGCGCAGGATGCGCTTGAGCGCCTCTTCATCGCTCACCTCGGCGAGCAGGGCGGTCAGATCGCGCTGGTAGGCGGGCCAGCGTTCGGAGCACTCCAGATCTCCGGAGGCGAGCAGCTCGGTCAGCAACTCGGGCTGTTTGAAGAGGGAGTCGGCGACAAAATCGGAGAGGCCCAGCAGGGTCAGCAGGGTCTGGCGAACGGGCTCGGGCAGCGAGCCATAGTCGGGGGCCAGCTCGACCAGTCGCTGCCATTGGCGCTCGGCCTGTTCTTGCAGCAGGGGGGAGAGGGCGGAGAAAGAGGTAGAGTGCTGGGCCACGGTTGCCGTCCTTGTGGTTCACTACAGCGGGTTAACGACACGAGGTTAACAACGCTGCCGGTTCAAAATGGTGGCTGCCAATCTAGCACTGTCAGGCCCCCGCGTCACAGCGCAGGGGCGAGAAGCATGATCCGGCAAATAAAAATGGGCTCCCTGTAGGGAGCCCATTGGATTGCACTGGTCATTATCAGTGGCTGTCGACCCAGACGAACTTGAGGACGAACAGCAGGGCTACCACGAGTACGCAGGGGTTGATCTCGCGCCAGCGGCCGGTGCCCGCCTTCATCACGCAGTAGGAGATAAAGCCCACGGCGATCCCCTCGGTGATGGAGAAGCTGAACGGCATCATGACGGCGGTCATAAAGGCAGGTACCGCTTCGGTCAGATCTTCCCACTTCACCCGGGTCAGCTCGGAGCACATCAGCACGCCCACATAGATAAGGGCGCCAGCGGCGGCGTAGGCCGGCACCATGGCGGCGACCGGAGAGAAGAAGATCGCCAGCAGGAACAGCAGGCCGACCACAATGGCGGTCAGACCGGTGCGGCCGCCGACGGCGACGCCGGAGCTGCTCTCGATAAAGGCGGTGACCGAGGAGGTGCCCATGAAGGCGCCGCCGACGGAGCTCACGCTATCCACCATCAGCGCCTGTTTCATGCGCGGGAAGTGGCCCTTGTCATCGGCCAGCTTGGCGCGGTTGGTGACGCCGATCAGGGTGCCGGAGGAGTCGAACAGGTTGACCAGCATAAAGGAGAAGATAATCCCGGCGAGGCTGATATCGAGCGATCCCATCAGATCCAGCTGGCCGAACACCGGTTCGATGCTGGGGGGCATGGAGACAAAGCCCTTGAAGGTGACATCGCCAAACAGCCAGCCCAGACCCGTGGTGACCACGATGGCGATCAGCACGGCGGAGTGGACGCCGCGGGCGGAGAAGATGCAGATCAGGAAGAAACCGAGCAGACCCAGCAGGCAGGGCAGGGAGGTGAGATTGCCCACGGTCACCATAGTCGCGGGGCTGGCCACGACGATCCCTGCGTTGTGCAGGCCTAGCAGGGCGATCAGCAGACCGATACCGGCGGTGATGCCGACCCGCAGGGTGAGCGGGATGTTGCCGATCAGCCAGTAGCGCACCCGCAGCAGGGTAAGGATCAACAGACCCATGGCGCCCCAGAAGATGGTGCCCATGCCCACTTGCCAGGAGTAACCCATGCCCGCGACGACCACGAAGGCGAAGAAGGCGTTGAGGCCCATGGCGGGGGCCAGCGCGATCGGCAGGTTGGCCAACAGGCCCATCAGGATGCTGCCGATACCGGCGATGAGGCAGGTGGTGACGAACACGGCCTGGGTGTCCATGCCCGCCGCAGAGAGGATCTGCGGGTTGACGAACACGATGTAGACCATGGTCAGGAAGGTGGTGATACCGGCGATCACTTCGGTGCGGGCGGTAGTGCCATGGCCTTGCAGGGCAAACAGGCGCTCAAGCAATCCTTGCCCGGCGGCCTGATTGGCAGCTTGGTGTTGTTGATTCATGTTGGATTCCAATAGGTGACGTGAAATAAGCAGCAGGGGAACGGGCTATCCCATCCATGCGGGGTAAATTGCCCTGTTTCTGGCGGTTAAGTAACCAGACTCGTCCTGATACCGTGACAGCGCGCACATTTTTACACAGGCGGCGCCGTTTACAAACCCCGGATCTGCGAAGCAGATCAATGAATAGAGTAAAAATTCAAACGTTTGCTTTTTGAGCATGAAAAAAGGTTCTCAGCAGAGAACCTTTTATCGAAAATTGGGGGCTTACAGGGTTTTGAAGTAGCGCTCGACCAGCTGGGCCAGTACCGAGTCGAGCCGGTCTTGCACTTCACCCAGTTCACGGCCGAAGCGGCGCAGAAAGAGGCTTGCCTGCTCTTCGGTCAGCTTGCGCCCCTCGATAAAGAACTCCTGCTCAGGCAGTTGCTTGTCGTAGCGGGGGATCAGCACCCAGCTCACCAGCTCGGGCTCCACGGCGGCAAAAATCTTGGCGGCAGCGGCACAGAAGGTCTCTATGTGCTCCTTGCCATCCGGCCCGAGGCAACCCGGTTCAACCCGGATCTGGATGGTGAGTTTTTTCTCTATGGGGGTCGTCATCGTGCTACATCCATGCAAAGGCATCCGTCTAGGATTGTAAGTCAAAAGGCAAGAGAAAGGGGAGCCGAAGCTCCCCTCAACACGCAGTCAGCCTTATTTGGCGATGCGCTTGTACTTGGCGCGATGGGGCTGGATCGCCTCGGCGCCGTAGGTCTTCTTCTTCCACTCTTCGTATTCGGTAAAGTTACCTTCGAAGAACTCGATCTTGCCCTCATCCTGATAGTCCAGGATGTGAGTGGCGATACGGTCGAGGAACCAGCGGTCGTGGGAGATGACCATGGCACAACCCGGGAACTCCAGCAGGGCGTTCTCGAGGGCGCGCAGGGTTTCGATATCCAGATCGTTGGTCGGTTCATCCAGCAGCAGCACGTTGCCGCCGGTCTGCAGCAGCTTGGCCAGATGCAGACGACCGCGCTCACCACCGGAGAGTTCGCCAACCCGCTTCTGCTGGTCGGAACCCTTGAAGTTGAAGCGGCCGATATAGGCGCGGCTCGGGAACTCGTAGTTGCCGATGCGCAGGATATCCTGACCGTCAGCGACCTCTTCGAATACCGTCTTCTTGTCATCCATGCTGTCGCGGAACTGATCGACAGAGGCCAGCACCACGGTTTCACCCAGGGTGATGGCGCCGGAATCCGGCTGCTCCTGACCCGACATCATGCGGAACAGGGTCGACTTACCGGCACCGTTAGGACCGATGATGCCGACGATGGCCCCTTTCGGAATGGCAAACGACAGATCGTCGATCAGTACACGATCACCGTAGGATTTGCGCAGGTTGGCCACTTCAACCACCTTGTCGCCGAGGCGCGGTCCGGGCGGAATGAACAGCTCGTTGGTCTCGTTGCGCTTCTGGTAGTCGTTAGTGTTGAGCTCTTCGAAGCGAGCCATACGGGCCTTGGACTTGGCCTGACGCCCTTTCGGGTTTTGACGAACCCACTCCAGCTCTTTCTCGATGGACTTGCGACGGGCCGCTTCGGAACTTGCTTCCTGCGCCAGACGGGCGTCCTTCTGCTCCAGCCAGGAGGAGTAGTTGCCTTCCCACGGGATACCTTCGCCGCGGTCCAGCTCCAGGATCCAGCCCGCCACGTTGTCGAGGAAGTAACGGTCGTGGGTGATGGCCACTACAGTGCCTTCGTAGTCGTGCAGGAAGCGCTCCAGCCAGGCCACGGATTCCGCATCCAGGTGGTTGGTCGGTTCGTCCAGCAGCAGCATGTCCGGCTTTTCCAGCAGCAGACGACAGAGTGCCACACGGCGGCGCTCACCGCCGGAGAGGTGCTTGATCTTGGCATCCCATGCCGGCAGGCGCAGGGCATCGGCCGCGCGCTCCAGCTGGTTTTCCATGTTGTGGCCACCCTGGGCCTGGATGATGGCTTCCAGCTCGCCCTGTTCGCGGGCCAGCTTGTCAAAGTCGGCATCCGGGTCGGCGTAGGCCGCATAGACCTCGTCCAGACGGGCCATGGCGCGCTTCACCTCGCCAACGGCCTCTTCGACCGCTTCGCGTACGGTCTGCTCCGGCTCCAGCTTCGGCTCCTGCGGCAGGTAGCCGATCTTGATGCCGGGCTGTGGACGGGCTTCCCCTTCGATCTCGGTATCGATGCCCGCCATGATGCGCAGCAGGGTCGATTTACCGGCGCCGTTCAGACCCAGCACGCCGATTTTGGCGCCCGGGAAGAAGCTCAAGGAGATGTTCTTGAGAATATGACGCTTGGGCGGCACTACCTTGCCGACCCGGTTCATGGTGTAAATAAATTGAGCCATTGGCTAATTCTCTTCCTTTTCAGCAGGTTAATGTCTTGGCATTAACAGACTGATGTCGTGGTGGGGCCAGGTCGACACAGGTCAACCGGGTTCCAAAAAACCCGTCGATTGTAAACCAACGGACGAGGGGGGGCAAAGGTGGCTCCCGGCTATGTCCCCCCTTTGCCGCAGCGGTCACGCCTTGCTGCATCAGCCGTGCAATTTGGGCATGATGTGGGCTGCCGTTTTGTTCCGGAGCCGTCATGAACCCATCTCTTCAAGCCCCCTCACTGGCCGCCTTTCTCTGCACTATGGGATTGGACGCTGCCCTGAGCGAAGCCCTCTGTCAGCGTTTGCCACGGCAGACGCTGCGCGCCGGTCAGGTGCTGTTGGCGCAAGGGGACAAACAGGAGGCTGCCTTCTATATCGAAACGGGCATCGCCCGTGCATGCCATTACACCCGGGACGGACAGGAGCGCTGCAAGGAATTCTACTTCGAGGGGGAGCTCTGCCTGCTCTATGACAGCTGGCTCACTGTGTCACCCGCCTGCTACCAGCTGGAGGCGCTGACGGAGCTGCAGGTGGTGCGGGTACCGCTCACCCTGCTGGATGAGCCCGCCTGGCAGCCGGTTTGCATGGCCCTGCTACGCCAGCAGCTCGGTTACAAGGAGCGCAAGGAGGCGTTTTTGCTGCTCCACTCCCCCGAGGAACGTTATCGGGAGCTCTGCCACAGCTTCCCTCACTGGCCTGCGCGGCTCACTCAGGTGCAGCTCGCCAACTACATCGGCATCAGCCCGGTCACCCTGTCACGGATCCGCAGGCGCATTAACACGGGTTAATGCCGCTCTCCGGCCATCCCCTCATGCTGCGCCATCCAAATGACAGACGAGGGGTGGATGATGTCGCTGTTTCTGTGGTCGCAACTGGTGGTGAGCCTGGCCTTGTTGCTCGATCTGTTGTCGTTTCAGTTGCGGGATCGCCGCAGGATCCTGGCCTGTCTGGCCCTCTCCTGCGCCCTCAATGCCGGTCACTTTGCCCTGCTCGGGCAGTGGTCGGCCGCCTGCCTGTTGCTGCTGGCCAGCGTACGCTTTCTGGTGAGTATCTGGCTGGTTCGCCGCATCTTGATGTGGTTTTTCATGGGGTTGGCCTGTGCGGCAGCGCTGGCGACCTATCAGGGCGTACTCTCATTGATCGGGCTGCTGGCCAGCCTGCTGCAAACCCGGGCCGCGTTTTGCCCGGATGATCGCCAACTGCGGCGCTGGATGCTGCTCGGCACCCTCTGCTGGCTGGTCAACAACCTGCTGGTGGGCTCTCCGGTCGCCGCGCTGATGGAGGGGCTGTTTCTGGTCAGCAATCTGGTGGGTTACTACCGTCACTATGGCTTCGATTATTGGGGGCGTGTCCGCCACAGTGGCCGCAGAAAGAGGCGTGTGCCGCCTTCCGATCGGGCGAGCTCCTGACCTCCCGCTCAGGGCTGCTTGTGGCCAGCGAAGTAGAGCACCCGTTTCACATACTCCTGCGTCTCGTCATAGGGTGGGATCCCGCCATAGCGTTCCACCGCTTTTTCCCCGGCATTGTAGGCTGCCGAGATCAGTACCCAGTCGCCATCGAAGCGGCGATCCAGCCACTTGAGATAACTGACGCCGCCCTTGATGTTCTGGGCCGGATCGAA
This sequence comes from Aeromonas sp. R1-1, assembly GCF_040908495.1. NCBI lineage: Bacteria > Pseudomonadati > Pseudomonadota > Gammaproteobacteria > Aeromonadales > Aeromonadaceae > Aeromonas > Aeromonas sp. R1-1. The sequence continues at coordinate 17,462 of NZ_JBFODV010000264.1, forward strand.
TGGCCGGGTTACCCCGAACCGTTGCTGGGTTTCGGGGATCAGCTGCATCAGCCCCTGAGCATTCTTGGGTGAAACGGCGCGGCTGTTGAGATTGGATTCGGCGATGGCAATCGCCAGTACCAGCCGGGCATCCACCTTATGGTGTTTGGCGGCGTGACGCAGCATGGTGACCAGCTTTTGCTTGGCGGGGGGCTGGCGGGCAACCCAGGAGTCGACATTGAAGGGGGTGGAGGGGAGCCCGGCCAGATAGCCACCCTGACCGCCACGGATCCCCATGCCACACGTATCCCCCATAGGGGCATTGCCGATACGAGCGTTGTAGTAGCGGGCAGCCTGTTGGTTGCCCAGGCGCATCGCCATTGCGAGGTAGCTGTTGGCCAGCTTGGCGCTACGCACTGAGGCTGGGCCGGTGGCGAGCAGGCGGCCGATCCGGAAATATCCTTCCGGGTTGCCGGTACTGGCGGCCACGCAATAGAGGGCGATGGCTTTTTGCAGATGACCGTGTTGCTGGGCAACTTGACCCTGCTTGATCGCCGTCAGCGCCTTGGGGGCCTGTCTGAAATCCCTGCCTTGTGCCATCGCCCGCGGCGTACCTGCCAGTAACAACGACAAAAAAAGCAGCAAAAAACAGTCCGTTTTCGCTGATGTTCCTCATGGGTTATCTCCTGTTTGGGTACAGAAGATATAGAGGAACATGGCTGCTATCGCCACGAACCCAGTGGATCCTGTTGTTATAGCGTGGAGATTTCAGAGAGAAAAACGGTATGGAACTAACGGCATCTCGACAGTTTCACACCATTTTTCATCCGGTTAAAAGTCGTGGTGATACTCCTGCTCATCCAGCACGGCGGGAGGAAGCGCGCGATAGAAGCTGCCAATTTCGCTGACAACCCAGAGCGAAAGCAGGGCCAGCAGGCTGAGCAGGGGAAGCAGAGAGTGGCTCTGGGTCAGGGCATAGGCCGCAATGGCGGCACCGGTCAAAAGCAGGGTTCGGATCATGAAGTGGCTCCTTGTCGTCATGGGGGTGTTGCGTGGCCACGGACAGAGCGCCTGGGGTCGGGAGTTGTTCCCGGGTGGCACGAAGCGCGCTGAGTATATCGCGTCATGCCGCTGCCGATCCGTGGGGTCATCACACTTTCCATAGTCATGGGTTTCGTATCGAGTTGAGCCCCGCTAGGTGCGGGGCCAGTAATGGTTTGACGGTCAGAAGAAACCGCCGTTGTTATCGTCACTGTCGGCCCAGCCGCCACTCAGGTTATCGTCATCGAGAAAATTGCTGCCAGCATCGGGAGGTGAATCCCAGCCGTCCCAGCGTACCGGTTCCGCATCGACCGAATTGGCGATGGGCGCTGGCTCTATGATGTCGATGATCTCCTCGGGCCGGTTGCTGTGAAACAGTCCGCCGATCATATCGGCCAACATGACGCCACCGGCCACACCGGCGGCGGTTTGCAGGGCGCCCCCTAAAAAGGAGCTGGCACGGGATGCTGGCTGGGCAGGAGCGGTTGCCGGTGGCGGCGTAAAGCGCGGGGGCGGGCTGCTTTCGTTACCAAACAGGCCGGAGAGAAAACTGCCGCCGCTGGCACTGCTCTGGCTGGCTTCCAGCTCCTTGACCCGCTCGTTGAGGCGAGTAAGGGCAGCCTGCTGAATTAGCAGCGCCTGGGCCATGTAGTAAGGGGCATCGGGCTGCTGGGCCAGATGCTGGCGGATCAGCTGATCCGCTTGTGGGTCTCGCTTGCTATCCCTGGCTTGCGCTTGCTTGAGGCGGTCGAACAGTCCATCGATCAGACCCTGTTCCTGTGATTGCATCTCAAATCCTCGCTATGGTGCGCAGACAGTGCGTTCAGCCATCCTAAAACCCGCGGGGCATCAGTGGTATCTGATTAACTCATCAATGACCGAGGGGCTACCCGCGCTCGTCAGCGGCAGGCCGATAGTAGTCGAGATACCAGCGGACAAACTCGGCAACCCCCTGCTTGAGGGGCGTAGCGGGGCGCAGGCCGGTGAGGGTGTGCAGCGGCTCACTGTCGGCCCAGGTGGCGTGCATGTCGCCTGCCTGCATCGGCAGCATCCGCTTGATGGCGGGCTTGCCGATGGAATCCTCCAGCGCCTCGATAAAATCGAGCAGCCGCACCGGCTGGCCGTTGCCGATATTGAGGATGCGGTAGGGAGCTGCGCTCTCGGCCGCGCTCTGCTCGCTGGCGTGCCAATCGGAATTGGGGCGGGGCGGCTGGTCGGCCACGGCGAGGATCCCCGCGACTATATCGTCTATGTAGGTGAAGTCGCGGCTGAGATCGCCGTGGTTGTATACGTCGATGGGCTCACCCGCGAGGATGGCGCGGGTGAACTTGATGATGGCCATGTCGGGGCGGCCCCAGGGGCCGTAGACGGTAAAGAAGCGCAACCCTGTGGTGGGCAGGCCATAGAGCGCCGAGTAGGCGTGGGCCATCAGCTCGCCACACTTCTTGGTGGCGGCGTAGAGGGAGACCGGGTGATCCACCTGCTGCGCAGTGGAGTAGGGCATCTGATCCCCCATGCCATAGACCGAGCTGGAGGAGGCGTAGATGAGGTGCTGGATCCCGTGGTGACGACACCCCTCCAGCACCGTCAGCATACCGGTGAGGTTGCTGTCGGCATAGGCGAACGGATTGTCGATGGAGTAACGCACCCCCGCCTGTGCCCCCAGATGGATCACCCGCTCGAAACCGTGGCGGGCAAAGAGAGCCGCCATCGCTTCGCGATCTGCCAGATCCAGCCTCTCGAAGTGAAAATGGGGGAAACTGGCCAGTTGGGCCAGCCGCGCCTCTTTCAGGCTCACCTCGTAGTAGTCGTTGAGGTTGTCGATCCCCACCACCCGATGGCCTGCCGCACAGAGCTGGCTGGCCACGTGAAAACCGATAAAGCCAGCGACGCCAGTGACCAGATAGATCATGGTTGAGTCTCCGGGTTGCAACTGGTGTTGGCTGGCAGCTTTTTGGCGGGTAGATGTGGCCGCCCGATGGTGTGATAGTCAAACCCGAGCTCGCTGAGCTGGCGCGGGTCATAGAGGTTGCGGCCATCGATGATGACGGGCTGGTTGAGCAGGGCCTTTAGCTGCTGGAAATCGGGGGCGCGAAATGCCTGCCACTCGGTGCAGATCAGCAGGGCATCGGCCCCTTCCAGTGCAGCTTCCTGAGTGGGGCAGAGCAGCAGATCCGGCCGTTCGCCGTAAAGCCCATGGGCGCGCCCCATCGCCTTGGGATCAAAGGCCTGCACCCGGCCACCGGCAGCCCAGATGGCGGCCAGCAGCGGGCGGCTCGGCGCATCGCGCATATCGTCGGTACCGGGTTTGAACGCCAGCCCCCACAGGGCGAAGGTGCGGCCGCGCAGATCCGGCCCGAAGCGGGTCCGCAGGGTTTGCGCCATCTTCTGTTGCTGGCGCTGGTTGACCTGCTCGACCGCCGCTAAAAGCGGGGCGTCGCAGCCGACACTCGCCGCGGTATGGCGCAACGACTTGATATCTTTGGGGAAGCAGGAGCCGCCGTAGCCGCAGCCCGGGTAGATAAAGTGGTAACCGATGCGGGGATCGGCTCCCATCCCCTGACGCACCGCCTCGATATCGGCCCCCAGCTGCTCGGCGAGGGCCGCCATCTCGTTCATAAAGGAGATCTTGGTGGCCAGCATGGCGTTGGCGGCGTATTTGGTAAGCTCGGCGCTGCGCAGATCCATCACCACGATCCGGTCGTGATTGCGGTTGAAGGGGGTGTAGAGGGCACGCAACTGCTCAAGCGCCGCCTCGCTGTCACAGCCGATGATGATGCGATCCGGCCGCATGCAGTCGTTGACAGCCGCTCCCTCCTTGAGAAACTCGGGATTGGCCGCCACCTCGCAGGCGAGGGTCAGCCCACGCACGGCCAACTGCTGCTCAATGTGTTCTCTTACTTGCTGCACCGTGCCGACCGGTACTGTGCTTTTGGTCACCACCAGCTTGGGGCTGCTCATCAGTCGGCCTATGGTGTCGGCCACCGCCAGCACATGTTGCAGATCGGCCGAGCCATCCTCGTCAGCCGGGGTACCCACGGCGATCAGCAGCAGGTCGGCGTGTGCCACGCCAATGGCGGGATCGACCGTGAAGCTCAGGCGGCCGCTGGCCAGATGGCTCTCGACCAACGGGGCCAGCCCCGGCTCATAGAAGGGGATCTGCCCCAGCCTGAGGGCGGCGATCCGTTCATCATCCACATCCACGCAGCAGACCTGATGGCCCACCTCGGCCAGAACGGCGGCCTGTACCAGCCCGACATAGCCTGTGCCAAAAATGGTGACCTTCATGAAAAGTGCCTCGTGCTGTGAATGGGGGGATGATGCGCTTAAACCGCGGCATGCTGCATCTTGGTGCAGCGAGTGTCAATGCCAGATGACAGGCACCAGAATGGGGCGTTCAGCCCGACTGTTGTGATCCTTTTCACAAAAAATAGACTGGACCCCATAACGAAGCCCTGTGGACAGGGCTCGCAGCCTGCCCGCAACGGCAGGCGACAGACACTCTCTCTTTACTTCGCTTGGATACAGGTTATGGACAACACCTCGATTCGCACTGCCCATCCTATTTATGAGGATGTGCTGGCCCTGCTGACGGCGGCCGGCTTTGTTTCCCTCGGCATCTTTCTGTTTCATCAGGTTGGCCTGTTCACTGGCGGCACCGCCGGGCTGGCGCTGCTGCTGCAAAAGGTGACTGGCATCAGCTTCGGCCTGCTGTTTTTCGGCATAAACCTGCCCTTCTATGCGCTGGCATGGCTGCGGATGGGGCCACGTTTTACCTTCAACACCTTCGTCTCGGTGGCGGCGGTCTCCTACATGACCGATCACCTCAACGGGGTGTTGCAGATCGGCAAGATAGAGCCCCTCTATGCGGCGCTGATCGGCGGTACCCTGATCGGCATGGGGCTGCTCATCATGTTTCGCCACAAGTCGAGTCTGGGGGGCTTCAACATTCTGGCGCTCTTTATTCAGGATCGCTTTGGCATCCGGGCGGGTAAGCTGCAGATGGGGCTCGATTGCGCCATTGTTGTTGCCTCGTTTTTCGTGGTGCAACCCTGGATCCTGGCGCTCTCCATCGTGGCGGCAGTTATCTGTAATCTGGTGTTGACACTCAACCACAAGCCGGGCCGCTACCAGATTGCCTGACAAGCGGCAGCCGTGGCTCGATAAGACAAGCGTGACCCGATAGCACGAGGCGGCCTGATGGCCGCCTCGTCTGTTTCTACCCTGGCGTTTGTTCGCTGCGCCTAGCTCGCCTGCTCCAGCCTGCTGTCGCCGCTCATGGCGTTGCCACTGATGGCGTGACTACCGACGGCGAGCGGGGTGTGACAGGCCACCTGATGATGGGACTCATCACACGCCTCAAGCCTTGGCGCCTTGCTTTTGCACAGCTCGGTCGCATGGGGGCAGCGCTGGTGGAAGTGGCAGCCGCTAGGCGGCGAGATGGGGGAGGGCACATCGCCGGTCAGCAGAATGCGCTGGCTGCGCCTGCGTGGATCCGGCACCGGAATGGCGGAGATTAGCGCCTGGGTATAGGGGTGGCGTGGCGCCAGATAGAGCGACTGGGCATCCGCCAGTTCGACGATCCGTCCCAGATACATCACCGCGATGCGATCCGAGATGTGTTTGACCACCGACAGATCGTGGGCGATGAAGATGATGGAGAGGTTCATCTCCCGCTGCAGGCTGAGCAGCAGGTTGACGATCTGCGACTGCACCGAGACATCGAGGGCCGAGACCGCCTCGTCGCACACCAGCAGTTTGGGCTTGAGGGCGATGGCGCGGGCGATGCCGATCCGCTGGCGCTGACCGCCGGAAAACTCGTGGGGGTAGCGATCCACCGCGCTGCCCGGCAGGCCCACTTTTGCCAGCAACTCCTGCACCCAGCCGCGACGCTGCTCAGTGTTGCCTTTACCGTGGATGATAAAGGGCTCCTCCAAAATCTGGCCCACGGTGTGGCGGCAGTTGAGGGATTCTGCAGGATCCTGAAACACCATCTGCATCTCCTGACGCAAGGAGCGCATCTCCTTCGGGCTGAGGGCGGTGATATCGCGCCCCTCGAAGGTGATGGTGCCCGCGGTCGGCTCGAACAGTTTGAGCAGGCTGCGCCCGAGGGTGGACTTGCCGCAGCCCGACTCACCCACCAGCCCCAGCGTCTCCCCCTGTTTCAGATCGAAGCTGATGCCATCCACCGCGTGAACCGTATATTGCTTGCGCAGGAACCCGCCTCCCAGCCGGAAATGCTGTTTTAGATCCCTGACCGATAACAGAGTGCTCATACGGTCAACTCCTTCCAGTAGTGACAGGCGACATGGTGGCGCGGATTGAGTTGCTCCACCGCCGGAATGGCGCTGATGCAGAGATCGGTCGCGTGGGGGCAACGGTTAGAGAAACGGCAGCCAGCGGGCATTTCGTGCAGGGCTGGCACCTGTCCCTTGATGGTCTTGAGCAGGCTCTTGGGCTCATCCTCGAGGCGCGGGATTGAGCTCATCAAGCCGTGGGTATAGGGATGACGGGGATGGTCAAACAGTTCGAACACATCGGCCTGCTCTACCGCCCGCCCGGCATACATCACCACCACCTCGTCGCACAGCTCTGCAACCACCCCCAGATCGTGGGTGATAAAGATGATGGCCATCCCGGTCTGGGCCTGCAGCTCTTTCATCAGTTCGAGTATCTGGGCCTGAATGGTGACATCCAGCGCCGTGGTCGGCTCATCGCAGATAAGCAAGGAAGGCTCGCAGGAGAGCGCCATGGCGATCATCACCCGCTGGCGCATACCGCCGGAGAGGTTGTGGGGATAGACCGCAAAGCGCTGGGCCGGTTCCGGGATCCCCACCTTCTGCAGCATGGCAATGGCCGCGGCTTTGCGCTGGGCCTTGTCATACTCGGGGCGATGGAGGCGAAACACCTCCATCAGCTGCTCACCGACCGTCTGCACCGGGTTGAGGGCCGTCATCGGCTCCTGAAAGATCATCGAGATGCGGTTGCCGCGCACCTTGTACATCTGATCCGGCGCAAGCGACAGCAGCTCCTCTCCCTGAAAGCGGATGGAACCGGCGACTACCTGACCGTGGGGCTTGGGCAGCAGCCCCATGATGGCGAGTGAAGTGACACTCTTGCCACAGCCGGACTCGCCGACGATCCCCAGCGTCTGACCCGGGGCCACCTTGAAGCTGACCCCGTCGAGCACCTTGATCTTGCCGTCATCGACGGCGAACTCCACCTCAAGATCGCGAACTTCGAGGATTGGGGCCTGGTGCTGGCCGTGATCAACGGCGAACTCCCCCCCGTTATCCGGTACGTCAAGAATGGGGGCCTGGGTGTTGGGCATAACTGCTGCTCCCTTCGCAATGGCCTGAATATCAATGACGTGCATAGGTCTTGTCGAGCAGGTTGATGGGCGCCAGCGCCTCCCCTGCCTCCTTGGCGTTGCGGGTCTCTTCCTTCACCTTGGGATCGAGCCAGAGCAGACCGCCACTACTGTGAGGATAACCGTCCATCGGCCAGTAGAGCAGATCCGGCGTGTTCTTGGTGGCAGGCACCTCCGGCAGCATCACATAACGCCAGCTGCTGGCCCGCACATAGTTGAGCTGCACCCCGGGCACGAAGATGGCGAGATCATAGATGCGCTGCTGGATCTGCTGGGAGAACTTGGCCCGTTTGGCCATGTCGAATTCGACGTTGTAGGCGTCGATCAGCGCGTCCAGTTTCTTGTCAGCCACGTTGAACAGGTTGTTGGTCTGCGGTTTGTTGGCGTTGGCGGAGTGGAAAAACTCCCAATATTGCGGATAGAGACCGCCGCCGCCCCAACCGAGCCAGGCTGCCTCGTGTTTCTTCTCCAGCATCACCTTGAAGCCGGTGGCGCCATCCACCAGATTGAGCTCCAGATCGAGACCCGCTTTCTTGGCCTCTTCTTTCAGCACGGTCAGTCGCTTGGAGTGCTCCTGACTGGTGTAGGTGAGTGCCAGCGTCAGCCGCTCACCCTTCTCATTTTGCAGGATGCCGTCCGGCCCCGGCTTGTTGTAGCCACCCTTGGCAAAGTACTCCCGTGCCTTGCCGATGTCATAAGCCCGCTCCGGCAGCGTGATGTCAGTGAACTCGCCAAAGCCCGAGTCAAAGGTGGTGGCTCTGTCATAGTCGCCGCGCAGCACGGTCTCGATCATCTTGTCGATGTTGAAGGCGTGCTGGATGCCGAGGCGCACGTTTACGTCCGCCAGCTTGGGGTTGGCCACATTGAGGTGAACCCCCTGACCGCCCTGTTTGGTATCGGTCATGGCCATTACCTTCTGCACGTAGCCTTTTTTGTACTCCGGGGTGACCGCTTTTTCATGCCACCAGTTGGGCAGGATCATCTCGAAGGTATCGATCTCCCCTTTCAGGAAGTGGCGGAAGGCGATGTTGTGGTCGCGGATCACCTGCACCTTGATGGTGTCGATGTTGAATCTGTGCTGGTTGTAGCGATCGTCTTTTGCCCACCAATCCTTCTGCTTGCTGAAGGTGACCGACTTGCCCTTCTTGACGTCGCTGATCACATAGGGGCCTGTGGTGGGCACCACGGCCCAGTTGTACTGCTTCACCCAGTTGGGGGTCAGCTTGTAGTAGTGCTTGGGCTGGGGCCACAGCTCGGTGGTGTTGAGCAGGTCCATCTTGGCCTTGCGGTTGCCCGCTTTGACCATAATGGTGTGATCATCGATCTTCTCTACCGCGACTACTTCAGTGGTGTAGTAGTTGTTGAACCAGGGCCCCTTGATGTGTTTGGAGCGCATCATCTCGTAGCCGAAGGTGTAGTCGTCAGCATTGACCGGCTTGCCATCCGACCATTTGGCTCGCGGATCCAGCTTGAAGTAGACGGTCTGGCTGTCTGGCGCGATGGCCCAGTGGGTCGCCAGCGAGGGGATGGGGTTGCCGGTATTGGGGTGGAAGCTGATGAGTCGCAACTGGTTATCGAGAATAAAGGAGCGGAACGATCCGTTGGAGTCAGGCCCCACGGTGCGGAACGTTAGCGGAAAGCTCTCCACAAACATATTGAGGCTGCCACCCGGCAGCGCCTTGGGGGAGGCGAACACAGGATCCGTGTCGTTGGTCTCCCATTTGAGATCCGCGGGCAGGCTGGCCGCCCAGACCCAGGATCCGTTTACCAGCACAAAGAGAGCACCTATCCATTTGATTTTATTTTTCATGTTTGACTTCCAGGTCTGGCCCCTGCACTGGGGGTCTTGATTGATAACGGGATTATCCCTTGCTCCCGGGACCGCCGATGGCGGCGGCCCGTCCTTTATTAATCACTGTTCGTTACCCGGCACCTGCCGATGCGCTGGCATCGGCTGGCTTATTGGTAACGGGTAAATTTGCGCGGATCGAACGCCTCGCGGATCGCCTCACCGATAAAGGAGACCATGATCAGCACCAGACTCACCGCGGCCACCACCGAGCTGACGATCCAGATGGCATCCAGATTGTTGATGCCCTGGGAGAGCAGCTCTCCCCAGCTCGGGGTCGGCGGTGCCAGCCCGAAGCCCAGATAGTCGAGGGCCGTCAGGGTCGAGATATTGCCCACCACGGCGAATGGCGCCAGGGTAACGATCATCATCAGGGTGTTGGGCAGGATGTGGTTGAAGATGATCCGCCCGGTGGTTGCCCCTTGCGCTCGCGCCGCCATCACATAGTCTCGCGCCCGCTCCTTGTAGGTGAGGGTGCGCATATACCAGGTGATCCCCATCCAGCCGAACAGCACGTTGATGGCGACAAACAGGCCGAAGTTGGGCTTGGCCAGCGACACCAGGATCATGATGACGTAGAGAAACGGCACCTGGGACCAGATCTCGATAAAGCGTTGCAGGATGAGGTCGAAGCGGCCGCCGAGAAAGCCCATCAGACAGCCGATGGTGACTCCGATGGCGTAACTGGCCGCCAGCGCGATAAAGGCAAAGCCGATGGCAATGCGAAAGCCGTAAACCAGCCGCGCCAGCACGTCGCGGCCGCTGGTGTCGGTGCCGAGGAAGTGGCGCTCGGCCGCGCTGGGGGCGTAAGGCGGGTAGGCATCCTCCTTGAAATCCTGCTCGTAGGGGTTCCAGGGCACCGGCGGCAGCAGTACCCAGTCGCCCTGGCCCTCTGCGGCAAATTTGGCCTTGAGCTGGCGGTAGTTGGTTTCGTACTCGTAATCGAGCCCGAACTGCTGACCGGGGATCACATCGCCATAGGTGGGGAAGTGCAGCTGGCCCTGATAGCTCACCATCAGTGCCCGGCTGTTGACCAGCAGCTCCGCCAGCAGGGAGAGCAGCACCAGGGTGGTGAAGATGATGAAGGAGTAGTAACCGCGCTTGATCGACTTGAAGCGCTTGAGTTTTTTCAAGGTAACCGGATTGAGCTTCATGGTCAGTCTCCAAACCGCACGCAGGGATCAACGAGGGTAACGCAGATATCGGAGACGATATGGCGTGATATCAGCATCGGCATGGCAATAGAGGTCTGGTTCATGGTTAATCTCCAAACCGCACGCGGGGATCAACGAGGGCAACACAGATATCGGAGACGATATTGCCAATCAGCATCAGCATGGAGGTGATGGCCAGAATGCCCATGACGGTGGGGTAGTCCCGCTCGACGATTGCCTCGTAACCGAGCAGACCGATGCCGTCGATGTTGAAGATGGTCTCGATGAGGAAGGAGCCGCCAAAGAAAACGGTGAGCACAGACCCCAGGTGGCTGGCGATGGGGATCAGGCTGTTGCGCATGGCGTGGTCGGTGACCGCCTTGCGAAACGGTAACCCCTTGGCCACTGCGGTACGCACATAATCGGCCGACAGGTTCTCCATCAGGCTGTTTTTCATGGTCATGGTGAGGATGGCGAAATCGCCGATGGCGTAGGCGATAAGCGGCAGCAGGGCGTGGGCAAAGACAGTGCGGATCTGATCCCAGCTGCTCTCCATGTACTCAAAGTCGTCCCCCGGAAAACCGCCCATTGGCAGCCACTCCAGATGGAAGGCGAAGACGGTGATGAGGAAGATCCCCACCACGTAGGCGGGCAGGGCATAGGCCATGTAGATAAGCATGGAGCTTAACGAGTCGAAGCGGCTGTTGTGCCTGAGCGCCTTCGCCACCCCGAGCGGAATGGAGACCGCATAGCTCAGCAGAAAGGTTGCCAGTCCGAAGAAGGCGGTAACGGGGAGCCGCTCCTTGATGAGATCCCACACCGGCTCGTAGTAGCGGGTCGATTCGCCCAGATCCAGCACCGCCAGCTTCTGCAGCCACTCCCAGTAGGCGACCAGCATGGGCTTGTCGAGCCCATAGAAGGCCTTGAGCTCCTCGATCTGTTCATCGGAGAGGGCCTGCGCCCCCTTGCTGCCACTGGAGCGGCCGGATTCATTCTGGGAAACCTGGGCTTGCAGCAGCATGCGTTCGACCGGACCGCCCGGCACGAAACGGGTGATGGTGAAGACGAGCAGGGTGATACCGAGAAACGTCGGAATGATCAAAAGCATCCGGCGTAGGAAATACGACAGCATGGTGGAACCTCGTCCTTGTTGTTCTTTTTTGCGGCCAGTCAAATCCGGTGACGGGCCTGTCCTTCCTGGCATTACGCGCTGGATTGGTTGCCAAACAGCAGACAATCCGCTTGGCCACTGTAAAAGCTCTGCAACAAAAATCAAGTACAAGGAAATGGAAAACTGGGACAAATGACCCGCTGAGACCAAAAGCACCGAAAAATGACGTTTTTTATCTGAAAAGTGAAAATCAAAACAAAACGCTACTGCTCAACATTATTTTAAAAAATATAAATAGCTGTTTATTTGAGTGTTTATCGGTATTAAATTGTTGATTTATAATGTTTTTGTTTGAGATGTGAAATTAAAGGAAAACGATACCATCTCGACGATCTTATCTGTTATCCCCATTAGAACCGTCAGATGAAACCCTCATGAAGTTAGTGTTTTATGCTTATTAAGACCGATAAATCAAAATAAAATATAAACGGACAGCACGTTAACTAATAAGTTCATCAAATTTTAATTCAGCGCCATTTATGCCATTTAACAATGTTTTCACATTGTGTTGGTTGTTTTTGGCAGAATTATTCACTAATTATGCCGGTCAAAATTAATACACTCCGCTTATTCTACGCCTGACCTCGCCACACCCCTGCTCCATTGACGTCGCTAGTCAAAGATTGATAAGCCTTACACATCGCTCCAAAGAGGGCGGTATCAGGAAGCAAACAATAAACAACCAGGAAGGATATAAGCGATGCTTAGGAAGAGCAGAATCTCTGCTGCGATTGCGTTCGCCTTGGCGAGCCTTGCGGCGGCCCCATCCGTATCTGCCGAAGAAGGGCAGAACGTCGAAAAACTGCAGAAAATCAAAGTCACTGGCTCCCGTATATCTACAACTCAGGTGGAAGGCCCATCACCTGTTACCATGATTAGTGCAAAAGATATTGAAGCTCGCGGGTTTAATAGTGCAGCAGATATTCTTGGCTCTTTGTCGCAAAACAGCGGTGTGATGAATCAGACAAATTCTTTCTCATTCACGCCTGCTGCTCAGTCAGTCAACTTGCGCGGCTTAGGCGCTGGTAAGACCTTGGTGCTTGTTGATGGTCGACGTCTTCCTCAATACCCGCTTGCACAAGACGGGTCCAGTAACTTCACCGATATTGGTCAAATTCCTGTTGCTGCCATCGAGCGTGTCGAGATCCTCACTGATGCAGGCTCTGCCATTTACGGCTCTGATGCCATCGGAGGGGTAGTTAACTTCATTCTGAAAAAAGATTTCGATGGGGTCGCTGTCAAAGCAAAATATGGTGATACGACCGAAGGTGGTTATCAGCATGGTCGCGTTGACATTGTTGCGGGCTCCCAATGGGAGCGGGCCAGAACCATGGTTGTGGGTCAGTTTTCTGGCAATGAAATATTGAAGAACAAAGATCGTGACTGGGCCGGTTTGGATAAATCAGATCGTTCAGCTTTTGGTAACTTCTCTAGTTACGGAGCCAACTTCCAGAAGTCTAATGGCGCATTGGTTGCAACAGTTGCAGATTGCACCAGTCTTATTGGTGAAAATGCAGTCAAGCTGGCAAATGGCAAATGTGGTTATAACCGAGCTGGTGATCGAACCCTCAAACCAGAAGACAAGCAGTACGATCTGATGGGGCGTGGTGAGTACGATATCACTGATAATGTCACAGCAATGGCAGAGCTTCGCTGGGGAACCAAGGAGACTAACTCACAATTTGAACCCAATCCCCTAGAGGTTAAGGTTTCCGCAACGGATCCTGGTAATCCATATGGTCAAGAGGGCTCCTATGTACGCCGTCTTGTCGAGTTCGGACCGCGCCAAAGTAATACCACCTCTGATGCAGCGGCTTTCACGACAGGTTTGACTGGTACATTGGCTGATAAATATGAGTGGGAAGCCTATGCAGGCTACGCTACCCAAGATGTGTCCACAGACAATCCTGCTGTACTTGGGACACTCGAAGATGCTGTTCGCCAGGGGGATGTAGACCTATTCCAGCGAATCGATCCTGCTACCGTCGCCAAATATTCAGGAAACTCCAATAAGGATGCCTCCACCAAGTTGTGGAGTTTCAATAGTGCTCTGAGCGGTGATTTGGTTGAACTCCCTGCTGGCACCTCGGGTTTCGCTCTTGCTGCCGAGTGGACTAACACGGACTATAGCGAGACAACCGATGACATAACCAAAGCCGGTGGTTTTTCTGGTTTGGGAGGTACTGAAGGCGGTGGTAAACGCGATCAAGTCGGTCTTGGTGGGGAACTTCTCATTCCGATGATCACTGACGTCGAGATGACATTGGCTGGCCGCTACGATCGCTATTTTGATGACTCTGAAACCGGCGGTGCGTTCACTCCCAAGGTTGCCATTACCTATCGCCCTATTGATACGCTGTTATTGCGTGGTAGCTGGGGGCAAGGTTTCAAGGCTCCTGATATGAAGCGACTATTTGGTGGTTCAACTCAGGCGTTTGGTTCTAGTTCTGACTTGCAATACTGCTTGGCTCAGGGAGGGTCTGGCTTGGGTGACAAGTCTACTCCTGCGATCGCAGAAGCGTGTGGGACTCAGTACTACGATGTTGTTACCGGCCCCAATAAGGCTCTAAAGGAAGAGCGTAGTAACAACTACAACTTGGGCTTGGCTTGGGAACCGATCGAGCGTCTGGGTTTCACAGTTGATTACTATTACATCGATCTCGAGGATATTGTTGATGACCCTGATCGTCAGAAAGTCATTAATAACCCATCTCAGTATCCAGGCTCAGTGGTGGAACGCGATGCTAACGGTAAGTTGGTAAAAGTAAGCTATGGTCCGGTCAACATGGCATCCGAGAAGATTTCAGGTCTCGACTTCAAAGTAAAATACAGTTACGAGACTGATTCTTTCGGTATCTTCCGTACTTCAATAGCTCTCACTCGTGAGCTTAAACGCGAGCGCATCGTGCAGGCGGGAGAATCGGCCGTTGATGACCTGCCTTTCACTCCGAAATATAAAGGAAACTGGGAGCTTGGCTGGGGTTATGGTGACCTGACAACAACCTTGTTTGCTAACTATCGTGACCGGATGTGCTCATCTTACGCTAACAATTACTACTTCACTGATTGCGAAGATGCTAAAGCTCAAGGATTTGAACCTGAAATCGCTAGCTTCACGACATGGAATCTCACCATGGGGTATCAGATTAACGAAGCTGCCAGCGTGACACTGGGTGCGGTCAACCTGTTTGACAAGACTCCTCCGGCTGACCGCATCAGCGATACCGCCCCCTACTTTGCCAACGATTATGACAATCCGATTGGTCGGACTGTCTTTGTGGAAGGCAATTACAAGTTCTAATCAACCCTGTTGATATACAACCTCAGCCGGCCCGGTCGGGCCGGCTGTGCCCAACGTCCAAGGAAGTTACGGAGATAGGGTAATCCTATGAAGACAAGGACCATTACAATGAAGAAAGCGCTCCTTGGCAGCCTGGTTTCGGCCGCCTTGTTGACCAGCTTCAATCTGAGTGCCGCCACTGCCGGTCAGGCCGTGGACGCTCAAGCCGCCACCGACAACGCATCCAAAGTTTCCCAGCAGAAGATCGACAGCTATGCCGAATCTGCCGAATCCGCACTGGCCCAGTACAAGGCAGCCCTGCGTCAGGTCGACAGTCTGCGCACCTACAACGAGCAGGTGAGCAAGATGGTCGAGTCCCAGAGTGCCGAGCTGGCGTCGATGCAAAAGCAGCTCGCCCAGATTGATCAGACCAGCACCGAAGTTGTCCCCCTGATGCTCAAGATGATCGACTCCCTCGAGCAGTTTGTGGCGCTGGATCTGCCGTTCCAGAAGGTCGAGCGCGAGGACCGCGTAGCAGCCCTGACCGACCTGATGAACCGTGCCGATGTCACCATCTCCGAGAAGTACCGCAAGATCCTGGAGGCCTACCAGATCGAGGAGGGCTTCAGCCGCACCATCGAATCCTACAAGGCGAGCCTGGACAAGGATGGTAGCGAGAAGACCTACGAGTTCCTGCGGGTTGGCCGCATCGCGCTGCTTTATCAATCCCCGGATGGCAATGAGACCGGGATGTGGAACAAGAAGACTCGCCAGTGGGAAGAGTTGCCCCAGGAGTATCGCAGTGCGGTTGAACAGGGCCTTCGCATCGCCAAGAAGCAGGCGCCTCCCGCTCTGATCAAGCTGCCGGTTCAAACTGCGGAGAAAGCATCATGAAAGGAATCAAACTTGCGATTGCCTCCCTGATTGCGGGAGCAACCCTGGTCACCCTGCCGGTGACCGCCGCCGAAAAACCGGTGGATCTCAATGCGCTGCTGAATCAGGTCAAGGCCTCCAGCCTGAGCGAATCCCAACTCAACAAGGAGCGGGAAGCCCGCTTCCTGGCTGACAAGAACGAGCAGGGGGCGCTGCTGGCCAAGGCCAAGGCCGAGCTGGCTGCCGAAACCGCCAAGGGCGAGCAGCTCAAGGCGACCTTCGATGCCAATGACAAGCAGCTGACCGAGCTGACTGAAACCCTGCGCCAGCGTTCCGGCAACATGGGTGAGATGTTCGGCGTACTGCGTCAGTTCGCCGGTGAGTTCAAGGGGATCTTCAACGCCTCCGCCCGTCGGGTCGAGCATCCGGAACAGACCGCGCTGCTGACCCGTCTGGCCGAGAGTAAAGAGCTCCCCTCCAGCGACGATCTGGAAGCGTTCTGGACCACCACCCTCAGCCGCATGGTGGACGGTGGCAAGGTGAGCCAGATCCCGGCGACTGTGGTCTACGGCGAAGGCAACCAGGCCGAGAAGACGGTCACCCAGATCGGTGAGTTCAACACTGTCTCCGAAGGCAAGTACCTCACCTTCGTGCCGGAGACCGGCAAGTTCGAGCAGCTTTCCCGTCAACCTGACAAGGGGGTGCTGGAACCGATCGCCGAGTTTGAACAGGGCGGTGACGGGGTCAAGCCCATCTTTATCGACCCGTCTCGCGGCGTGATCCTCTCTCTGCTGGTGCAGTCACCGACTCTCAAGGAGCGGATCGATCAGGGTGGTGAAGTGGGTTACGTCATCATGGTGCTCGGCGTGCTCGGTACCCTGCTGGCCATCTTCTGCGGTATCCGCCTGTCGCTGATCGGCTCGTCCATGCGCAAGCAGCTGAAATCTGATCAGATCATCAAGGGCAACCCCATTGGTGACATGCTGGGGGCCTACCAGAGCCATCGCGGTGACAACATCGAGGATCTGGAGTCCAAGCTCGACGAGATCATCCTGCGCAACGTGCCCAAGTTCGAGAAGGGCATCAGCATCATCAAGCTGATCGCTTCCGTCGCGCCGCTGCTGGGGCTGCTCGGTACCGTAGTGGGGATGATTGCCACCTTCCAGGCCATCACATTGTTCGGCACCGGCGATCCCAAGCTGATGGCGGGCGGTATCTCCGAGGCGCTGGTGACCACCATGCAGGGTCTGGTCGTCGCGGTGCCCATGCTGTTCCTCTACACCATTGTGCAGACCCAGAGCCGTCGTCTGATCCAGGTGCTGGAAGAGCAGAGCGCCGGTTTCGTTGCCCGTTATCAGGAAC
Organism: Aeromonas sp. R1-1; assembly: GCF_040908495.1. Lineage (NCBI taxonomy): Bacteria > Pseudomonadati > Pseudomonadota > Gammaproteobacteria > Aeromonadales > Aeromonadaceae > Aeromonas > Aeromonas sp. R1-1. The sequence continues at coordinate 34,541 of NZ_JBFODV010000264.1, forward strand.
GTCTGCACGCCTCCAAAGCCGCAGCGTAAGGAGTCACCCATGTGGTTCTGGTTGATTGAAGAAGTCGAGTCGGTCCGCCGGTTTTTGGGATTGGGGGGCGATGTACTGGTCGCCCTGTTCTTCCTGACCCTGATGATGTGGGCCCTGTTGCTGGAGCGCTGGTTCTACTTTATGGCGGTTTACCCCAAGCAGGTGAAGCAGACCAAGGCCACCTGGCTGGCCCGTACCGATCATCTCTCCTGGTCTGCCAAGCAGATCCGCCGCGAGCTGGTCTCACGGGTCGCCATGGCGGTAGACAAGGGGATGCCGGTCATCAAGGTGCTGATCGCTCTTTGCCCGTTGATGGGGTTGCTCGGGACCGTGGTGGGGATGGTGCAGGTGTTTGACACCCTGGCCATCACAGGCACCGGTTCGCCGCGGGCGATGGCATCGGGGATCTCCAAGGCAACGGTACCGACCATGGCGGGCATGATCGCCGCCCTTTCCGGCCTGTTTTTTGTCAACCAGCTCGATCACAAGGCCAAACTGGCGGTGCAAAAGCTGGAAGACAACCTGAAACACGGTTGATGCAGGATGCATACCCCCGGCGAGGCATGGCCTGCCGGGGGCACAGAACAAGCAAGGAGTTTCTGCTATGAGAAAACGTTACAGCGACAGCGGTGCTGACGAGGCGGCTATCGATTTGACCCCCATGCTGGACATAGTGTTCATCATGCTGATCTTCTTCATCGTCACCACCTCCTTCGTCAAGGAGTCCGGTGTCGAGATCAACCGTCCCAGTGCCAGCACGGCCGAGACGGTGAAGAAGGGCAATATCATGGTCGCGGTACGCGAAAACGGTCAGGTCTGGGTCGACAAGCGGGTGGTCGAGGTGGGGGCGGTGCGCGCCAACATCGAGCGGCTGCGGGCCGAAAACCCGGAGAGCGCCGTGGTGATCCAGGCCGATAACGAATCCCGTTCCGGTCTGGTGGTGCAGGTCATGGATCAGATCCGCATGGCCGGTGTCCAGAACATCTCCATCGCGGCAGACAAGAGCAGCTGATGCCGGAGAGAGACCTATGAGATACCTGATATCGTTGGCGGTCTCCTGTGTGGTGGTGTTCTTTCTGTTTCTGGGAATGAACAAGCTGATCACACCGGATCACCGGGAGCTGGTGGAGAAGGATGATGTCACCATGACCGATTTCATCCGCCTCAAGCCCCAGGAGACCCTGCAAGAGAAACAGCGGGAGCTGCCCAAACCGCCGCCGCCCAAGCGTCCGCCACCGCCTCCCGAGATGGAAGTGGCCAGCACGGATCGGCCGAAGATGGAGAGCGCGCCGATGGACATGCCCAAGCTCGACATCCCGGTCAACATCGGTGGTGGCAACGCGCTGGGTGCTTACAGCACCGGCGGCGGTGGTGGCGGCGTCGGTGGCAACAACGGCGCCATTCCGCTGGCCACCTTCGAGCCCATGATGCCCCGCAAGGCTGCACTGGCGGGGCTGGCCTCCGGCAAGGTGCTGGTGGAGTTCACCGTCACCGAGCGCGGTACCGTCAGCAACGTGCGGATCGTCAAGGAAGAGCCGCGCAGTTATGACCTCGGCAAAGAGGCGCGCAAAACCATCGCCAAGTGGACGTTCAAACCGGCCATGGTGGATGGCAAGCCGCAGGCGAGCCGTATGCAGCAAGAGATCGAGTTTGCGGTCAACTAAGGAAGGTGGCGATGAACAAGTTACACAAGATGATCCTCGCCCCGGTCGCCATGGCGGTGCTGCTCAGCACCGCCAGTTGGGCCGCCGAGCAGCCGGCCCTGTCGGATCGGGCCTATCGGGCGGTCAACAAGGCGCAGGAGCTGATCACCGAGAAGAAATACGGTGAGGCCAATGCCAAGCTGCAAGACGCGCTCTCCGGCGCGGGCGAGCGGGTCTACGACAAGGGGGTCATATTGCAGACTCTCGGTTTCGTGGCCGCCCAGCAGGAGAAATACGGTCAGGCGACCAAGTACTTTGCCGATGCCATCGCGACAGGCGGCCTGCCGCCACCGGTGGCCCAGCAGGTGCGCTACAACCTGGCCCAGCTCTATATGGCTGAGGGTAATTATCAGGGCTCGATCAAGACCATGAAGGAGTGGTTTGCCAACCAGGGCAAGGATGACAAGCCCAACTCCCATGCCTATATCACGCTGGCCAACGCACACGTGCAGCTCAAGCAGTACCGTGACGCGATCCCGGCAGTGGATCAGGCGATCAAGCTGTCGGCAGGTAAAGCGCCGGAGTCCTGGTATCTGCTGAAGATGGGCGCTCACTACGAGCTGAAACAGTACAAACCGGCGACCGAGGTGCTGACCTCTCTGGTCAACATGTTCCCGGAGAAGAAGAAGTACTGGACCCAGCTGTCGGCCATGCATATGCAGGCAGGCAACGATGCCAAGGCGCTGGCGGCGCTGGAGTCTGCCTATAACCTCGGCATGTTGACCGAGGCCGCCGAGCTGCAGCGCCTCGCCAACTACCTCGCCTTCACCGGTATTCCCCATCGCGCCGCCCGGGTGATGGAGAAGGGGATGAAGGACGGGGTGATTGAGCCGAGCGCCAGCAACTACAAGACCCTTGCCAACTACTGGCATCAGGCCAAGGAGCTGGATCCGGCCATCGACACCCTGGCCAAATCCTATCAGCTGGCCCCGAGCGCCGATCTGCAGCTGAAAATGGCGCGCATGATGATCCAGAGCAAACGCTATCAGGATCTGGTAGCTCTGGCGGCCAAGCCGGCTCCGGGCGCCAGCGGTGAACAGCGTGCGGATCTCAAGTTCCTGACCGGGGTCGCCTATTTTGAGCAACAAAAGCCGAAGGAGGCCCTCAACGCCTTCACCCAGGCGGCTCAGAATGGCAACGTCAGCGGTCGGGCATCCCCCTGGATCAGCTTCCTCAAAGAGCAGAGTGGTGCGGCGGGGGAGGCGGCCGTCCAGTAATTCCAATGACAACGCTTGAAGTCCCTTTTATGGTTGCCTGGTGGCTCCATTAACCGCTCTTCGGAGCGGTTTTTTTATGGTGGCTGCCGGCACCGGCGGGTGGCCGACGCACGGTTTTATCCCTCTTCATGCCAATAAAGAGCCTCCGTCGACATTGGCTTATCTCCCCGGATGCGACAAACGTTTTAGCTAGGGCTGCAACCGTGACACAAGGTGACACAGCGCTGTGGTTGATGGGGGCTTGGGTGGCTCGCTGACTGGCGGGCAGTGCCATTCATCTTTCACTCAGCTGCGACTTGCCAGTGTGGCTTTTGCCCTGTTGATAAGCGTCACATCGAAAACGGCTACTTTTAACAAGAAAAGCAACATATGGAAGTTGAAATTTTGGCCGACTCAGGAAAGAATGCGCGCTCGGTTATTGGCGTCGTGGGGCAGGTTGACCCGCCACCGGCAGACCGAGGATGAGACGGCCCCCGGCCCATTTGGTACAGGAAACCACACAGGAATTTTATGAATCCCCTTCGCACTGCCGCTTCGGCCCTTTTATGCACATTTGCGCTGGTCAGCCAGCAGGCTGCCGCCGTCGAGTACCGTCTGCCTGCGGCCAACAGCCGCCTGATCGGTGAAAATCAGGAATACGTGGTGCCTGCGGACAACCGTCCGCTGGAGCAGATCGCTGCTGACTTCCAGCTGGGTCTCACCAACATCATGGAAGCCAACCCGGGCGTTGATCCCTATCTGCCGAAAGCGGGTAGCACCCTGATCATCCCTCACCAGCTGATCCTGCCCAACGCGCCCCGCGAAGGGATCGTCATCAACGTTGCCGAGATGCGTCTCTACTACTACCCGAAAGGGAAGAACGTGGTGGAAGTGCTGCCCATCGGCATCGGTCAGCTGGGGGTAAACACCCCGGAGAACTGGATCACCAAGGTAGAGCGCAAACGCGCCAACCCGACCTGGACCCCGACCGAGAACATCCGTCGTCGCTATGCCGCCCAGGGCAAGACTCTGCCGGCAGTATGGCCAGCCGGTCCGGATAACCCCATGGGTCTGCACGCCCTCTATATCGGCAACCTCTATGCCATCCACGGCACCAACGCCACCTTCGGTATCGGTCTGCGGGTGAGCAGCGGTTGCGTCCGTCTGCGTGCCGACGACATCAAGTATCTGTTCGACAACGTGCCGGTCGGCACCCGCGTCCAGTTCGTCAACCAGCCGGTCAAGACCACGGTCGAGCCGGATGGCGGTCGCTACATGGAAGTACATGAGCCGCTGTCGCGCACCGAGGAGGAGTTCAACTCCACCGCCTCCGTGCCGCTCCCGATGACACCGGCCATCACCCGTTTCATCGCCCACGCCGAGTCTGACTCCAACGTGGTCAAGCAGGTGCTGGAACAGCGTACCGGTATGCCGACCCGTCTCAATCCCTGATTGAGCAAGTTGGCGGTGCTGCTGGCACTCGTAAAATAAAGAAAACGGCGACCATCTGGTCGCCGTTTTTTATGGGGCATTCGCCGCTTGCTTACTGCACGCAGACCGGGCAGAAGGCGTAGGTGCCTTGCGGATCGTTGAAGCGGGTGAGCGGGTCGAGACTGCGGTTCACTTCCACCAATGCCTTTCCAAATCCAGCCGGCAGCCAGCTTTGCAACTGGGGGGCCAGCACTTGGGCACTGCTGTCAAACAGCTGGCGCAGGAACTTGTCCTTGGTGGACTCCTCCTGCTCGATAGGGGTCACCTGCCACTCTTTGAGGTTGGCGAGGTCGGCGGCAGCCTTGATGGCGTCATCCAGATTGCCGAACTCGTCCACCAGACCCAGGGCCTTGGCATCTTCGCCGGTCCAGACTCGGCCTTCGGCCGCCTTCTCGGCCTCTTCCGGGCTCAGACCACGACCTTTGCTGACCAGACCGATGAAGCGCTGGTAGGTATCTTCTACGCTCAGCTGGATAGCCTGACCGACGTGATCCGGCAGAGCGCGGGTCGGGCCGACGCCAACGTAATCTGTGGTGCCGACCCCGTCGGTATGCACCCCAAACTGGGCCAACGCCTTGTCGATGGTGGCGAACATGCCGAATACCCCGATGGAGCCGGTGAGGGTGGTGGGGGAGGCGAAGATCTTGTCCGCATCGGCGGAGATCCAGTAGCCACCGGAGGCGGCATAGCTGCCCATGGAGACCACTACCGGCTTGCCAGCCTGTTTCAGGGCCAGCAGCTCGGCGCGGATCTGCTCGGCGGCGAAGGCGCTGCCGCCCGGGCTGTCGACCCGCAGGACCACGGCTTTGACCTTGTCATCGCGGCGAGCATCGGCCAGCAGGTCGGAGAGACTATCACCGCCGATGGTGCCGGCAGGCTGGACGCCATCCATGATGGCGCCGCTGGCGACCACCAGACCCACCTCATCCTTACCGCTCTGGGGATATTGTTCCGGAATGGCGGCCAGATACTCTTTCAGGCCGACCCCTTTCCAGCCGTGGTCATCAGCTTCACCCACTTCTTTAATGACCGCCTGGGTCATCTCGTCGCGGGTGGCCAGCTGATCCACCAGCCCGTTGTCGAGGGCGTAGTTGGCGGCATTGCCACCGGCCTTGCGCAGCAGCTCGAGGAAGCGCTCCTTGCCCGGTGCGACCGCATCGGGTTCGATCTCCCGCTGTTCGGCTACATCGGCCACATAGGATTGCCACAGCTGATCCAGCCAGCGCTGGTTCGCTTCTTTGCTCTCGGGGGACATCTCGTCGCGGGTATAGGGCTCGACGAAGGATTTGTAGGTACCGACCTTGAACACGTGCGGGGTGATGTTGAGCTTCTCCAGCGCCGACTTGAAGTAGGTCTGGTAGACCCCAAGCCCCTCGATCACCACGGCGCCGCTCTGGTTGAGCAGCACGTGATCGGCGTGGGCCGCCAGCAGGTATTGCCCCTGAGTGTAGAAGTCGGCCATGGCGATCACCGGTTTGCCGCTCTCCCGGAAGGAGTCGATGGCGCTCGCCACCTCCTGCAGTTTGGTGAAGTTGGCCCCCTGCAGCCCTTGCGGCTTGATCACCAACGCCTTGATGCGCTCGTCATCCTTGGCACTCTTGATGGCCCATAGCAGGTCGGAGAGGACGATCTCGCTCGGCTGCTCATCGCTGCTGTCCATCTGACGCAGCAGTTGTACGGTGGGATCTGTCTGGGAGCGTTGCTCCACCAGCACGCCGTTGAGATTGAGGGTCAGCGCCCCTTCGATAGGCGCCTTGGGAGCCTCTTTCTGGCTGACGCTGAAGACGATGACCAGCACTACGATGAGAAACAGCAGATTGACCAGCATCAGCCGGGTGAAATTGAGCAGGCGCCACAGGCTGCGGAACAACCAACCCAGACCTTTGAAAATAGACATAGTCGCGTTATCGCCCTGTTAATGGGTAGAGAAGAGCCATTATTAACCAGTTGCGGGCGAAATTGCCATTTCCGACTGGCGGATCCCGCCTATCTTCGTTCAGGGCACGGCTGTTCGCTGAAAAATTGTCCAAACATTTGTTTGAAAAAGAATTTTCGATTCTTTACTCTAGTCTCAGTTTGATAACAAAAAATTAACTGGAGGCATCGTGAGCCGCTATCCGACCCTGCTGACCCCGCTCGACCTTGGTTTTACCCAGCTGCGCAATCGCGTGTTGATGGGCTCCATGCATACCGGCCTCGAAGAGGAGAAGGGCGGTTTTGACAAGCTGGCCGCCTTTTATGCCGAGCGCGCCCGTGGTGGTGTTGGCCTTATCGTCACCGGCGGCATTGCCCCCAACTTGCGCGGTCGGCTGGTGCCTCACGGCTCGCAGCTGAGCTTCCCCTGGCAGGTGAGCAAGCACAAGAAGGTGACCAGCGCCGTACATCAGGAGGGGGGCAAGATAGCGCTGCAGATCCTCCATGCCGGTCGTTACGCCTACCATCCCTTCAGTCTGGCGCCGAGCGCCCTCAAGGCACCCATCTCCCCGTTCAAACCGCGCGCCATGAGCGAGCGGCAGATCCGCGGCACCATCCGCGACTTCGCGGCTACAGCAGCGTTGGCCAAGGCGGCCGGTTATGATGGCGTCGAGGTGATGGGCTCGGAAGGTTATCTCATCAACCAGTTCATTTGCGAGCGCACCAACAAGCGCACCGATGGCTGGGGCGGCAGCAGTGAAAACCGGATGCGCTTCCCGGTGGAGATTGTCCGCACCATCCGCGAGCGGGTCGGCACCGACTTCATCATTATCTTCCGCCTCTCCATGCTGGATCTGGTGGAGCAGGGCTCGACCCTGGAAGAGGTGATTGCCCTTGGCAAAGCGCTGGAAGCGGTGGGGGTGACCCTGATCAACACCGGTATCGGTTGGCACGAAGCGCGTATTCCCACCATCGCCACCAGCGTGCCGCGCGGCGCCTTCAGTTGGGTGACCGCCGAGCTGAAAAAGCATCTCAAGGTGCCGCTTATCACTACCAACCGTATCAACACCCCCGAGGTGGCCGAGCGGATTCTGGCGGGGGGTGAGGCGGATATGGTCTCCATGGCGCGCCCCTTCCTGGCGGATCCCGAGTTTGTCATCAAGGCGGCCGAGAACCGTGCGGACGAGATCAACACCTGCATCGCCTGCAATCAGGCTTGCCTCGACCATGTGTTCAAGCAGAAGCGAGCCTCCTGTCTGGTCAATCCTCGCGCCTGTTTCGAGACCGAGCTGACTTTTGGCCGCGTGCCCCAGCCCAAGAAGCTGGCGGTAGTGGGGGCGGGCCCGGCTGGGCTGGCGTTCGCCTGTTACGCTGCCGAGCGCGGTCATCAGGTGAGCCTGTTCGATCAGGCCAGCGAAATCGGCGGCCAGTTCAACTTCGCCAAGCAGATCCCGGGCAAGGAGGAGTTTCACGAAACCCTGCGCTATTTCGCCAAACGGCTGGAGAAGTGCGGCGTCGAGCTCTATCTCGGCCAGCGCCAGAGTGCCGAGAGCCTGCTCGGCGGCGGTTTTGACGAGGTGATCCTCGCTACCGGTATTCGTCCGCGCACCCCCAATATTCCGGGCATCGAACATCCCAAGGTGATGAGTTATCTCGATGTATTGCGGGATCACAAACCGGTCGGCCAGAAGGTGGCGGTGATCGGTGCCGGCGGCATCGGTTTCGATGTGGCTGAGTATCTGGTCGAGAAGAAGGTGGAGATGGATGCCGATGGGCACCGTGATCACTGGCTCAAGGAGTGGGGCATCGACAAACAGCTTGGCGAGCGCGGTGGCCTCACGGCTCCTGAAATCGACGCCCCCGAGCGCCAGATCTGGCTGCTCCAGCGCAAGGAGAGCAAGGTGGGTGACGGCCTTGGCAAAACCACTGGCTGGATCCACCGTACCGTGCTCAAGAACCGCAAGGTGCAGATGCTCTCCGGGGTGCAATATCTGGGGATCGATGACGAGGGCTTGCACATTCAGGTGGGCGAGAGCAAGCAGTGTCTGCCGGTGGATCAGGTGATCGTCTGCGCCGGGCAGGAGCCCCTCAAGGAGCTGCAGGCAGGGTTGCAGGCGGCAGGCAAGCCGGTGCATATAATCGGCGGAGCCGACGTGGCTGCCGAGCTGGATGCCAAACGCGCCATCCGGCAAGGGGCCGAGCTGGCTGCGATCATCTAGCCAACTGTGCCCTCTTGTCCTTTATAGTGCGATAAACCCCTGAGCCTCAGGGGTTTTCTTCATTCGGTGCTGTGCTAAGGTAGCGCCATCATTGCCCCAGAGAAGGAATTGCCCATGGATGCCCTCACCCTGTTGCTCAATCGTCACTCCTGTGGCCGTCTCGCCGATCCCGCCCCGAGCGGTGAGGTACTCGACAATATCCTCAAGGCGGGCTTGCGCGCGCCGGATCACGGCACCCTGACCCCCTGGCAGTTCATTCTGTTTGAAGGGGAGGGGCGTGAGCGGCTGGGCAAGCTGCTGGCCGAGGCGGCCCGTGCCCGTGGCGAAGATGAAGAGAGCATCAAGAAGTGCAGCGAAGCGCCGCTGCGGGCGCCCTTGGTCGTCGCCGTGGCAACCCGTTATCAGGATCACCCCAAGGTGCCGAAACTGGAGCAGGAGCTCTCGGCCGGTTGTGCCCTGATGGCGATGCAGATGGCGGCGCAGGCGCAGGGTTTCAACGGTATCTGGCGCTCCGGCTGGTTTATCTTCGATGAGCAGATCAACAAGGGATTGGGACTGGCGGCAGAGGATCAGCTGGTGGGTTTCCTCTACCTCGGCACCCCCGTGCTGGAAGCGCGTAAACTGCGCGAACTGCCGCTCGATGAGTTTGTCCGCCGTTTCTGACTTTTCGGCCATGTTGCGGTTGAGAGAAGCAAAGCCTCGAGAAATCGGGGCTTTTCTGTTTAACCATGAATAGTAACCAGAGAAATTGGGGAAAATAAATGGGTCAAAGAGGCTTCGCGCGCCATAGCAGGTAATTATTTAAATAGTGCGATGTACCTCGCAATCCTGTTGTATTTCACTATGTAAAACGTTTGCGCATTCGCTAATATCTCCCTGCCAGTTTAGAAGGGCACTCCTTCTAATTTTTCTGCGATGAGAGTCGCAATTCCGTAGCACCTTTTAACAGCCCAACGTCTTCGTGACATTGGGCTTTATTTTTTTATGGGGTATCGGGGCTGTTGTGAGTTGATGGCGGTATCGGCATACAACCCGGTTGGCTGCCTTATGCCCTGTTTTTGGCTGGCAGGATCCGGGCTGGGTTGCCGACAACCCGAGTACCGGCCGGTACATTTTTGGTGACTACGGCACCCGCGCCGACGATCGCCTCCCGCCCTATGGTGACGCCGGGCAGCAAGATGGCGCCGCCCCCAATCCAGACCTTGTCTTCAATGGTGACCGGCAGCGCCGTTTCTGTTCCCTGAATCCGTTCGTCGGCCTCCAGTGCGTGGGCTGCTGTATAGATCTGCACGTTTGGCCCAATCATCACATGGGCACCGATGCGAATGGGGGCGTTGTCCAGCAGGGTGGCCCCCATGTTGATGTAGCTGCGCTCGCCAAGGTGGATGTGGCGGCCATAGGTGCAGTAGAAGGGCGGGCAGATAAAGGCGTTCTCTGCCAGTTCGCCAATCAGCTCCGCCAGTAGTGCCCGCTGCTCTGCCTCCTCTTCCGCCTGATTGAAACGGCGATAGCACCGTGCCGCCTCCCGGCGCAACTGGGCCAACTCGGGTGCCATGCAGTTGTAAGGTTGGCTGCTGATCATCTTCTGGTATTCGCTCATGGCAGGGCCTCAATGATGTGGAAGAACGATGTTAATCCCTCATTGGCCAGAGAAGCGTGAACCGTCCCCCAGAGTGGGAAAGGGGGAGAAACAACAAGAGCACCCGTGGGTGCTCTTGTTTGATAAAGATGCTGATTTTCCGCCTTGAGAGCGGGAGCTATGTTTAGCCGTATTTGCGGCCAGAGAGGCGGCACCACTCCTCCTTGACTGCGGTCGGGTCCATCTCGAACCACTGGCCGTAGATGGTTTCCAGCTCCGGGGCCTGGCTCTCCAGCACGCCGGAGAGGGCCATCAGGCTGCCCGCTTTGCCGTGGCCGGCGATCAGCGGTGCCAGTTCGCGCAGCGGGCCGGCCAGAATGTTGGCGACTACCACGTCCGCTTCGACGTCTTGTGGCTGGTCGGCCGGCAGATAGAGCTCAATCTGGTCGGCGACGCCGTTGCGCGCGGCGTTGTCGCGGCTGGCCTGAATGGCCTGCGGGTCGATGTCGATACCGATAACGCGGGCAGCACCCAGTTTCAGGGCGGCGATGCCGAGAATGCCGGAGCCACAGCCAAAATCGACCACGGTTTTACCGGTCAGATCCAGCCCGTCCAGCCACTGCAGGCAAAGTGCCGTGGTGGGGTGGGTACCGGTACCGAAGGCCAGACCCGGATCCAGCATCACGTTGACCGCATCGGGGTTCGGCACATCGCGCCAGCTCGGGCAGATCCAGAGGCGCTCGCCAAACTGCATCGGGTGGAAGTGATCCATCCACTCGCGCACCCAGTCCTTGTCTTCCAGCTGCTCGACCTTGTAGCCGACATTTTCGCCGAAGATCTGCTGGAAAAAGGCGATGGTGGGGGCCGGATCGGTTTCGGCATCGAACAGCCCCATCACTTCGGTCTCGCCCCAGAGCGGGGTTTCACCAGGCATGGGTTCGTAGACGGGCACATCCTTGGCATCCATAAAGGTCACCGCCTGGGCTCCACGCCCCAGCAGCATGTTGCTCACCTTGTCTGCGGTCTTGGCAGTGGCGTTGATTCGAATTTGTATCCAGGGCATGGCGTCGACTCTTCATAAATGTGAAACCGCGAGATTCTACCATCATGGGGCAGTGCTGTCGTGGTTTGCCCATGACGTGGAGGGATTCGGGGGCTTTTGCCGGATTGGCACGGTTCCTGTATTGCTCTATGCAGGCGAAGACGACCGGTTTTCGCTGAACGCTTTGCTCAAGTTCCGTCATCTTTCGCTGCCACCCTCGGGTGGCATTTTTTTATCTGCACTTGTTTGCCTGGTAAACAGTCTGCCAGATAAAAAAAGAGCAAGGTTGGCACCTTGCTCAAGGACGGGCTGACGCCGTTTTGGCGCATTCATGCTGCTGTTGGCACGCCAGATGCAAAGACTAATATGTCCTGCATAAGGATATGTGTGTGATTGTTACCCCAATGTTCAGGTATTCAGGCCATTTCTCGCGAAATGGCCTCTTTTTTGGCTGATTGTCGGACGTTGGTCTGCCACAGGCTGTCATGAGTGCCGCTGATTGTGCCCGTTTGGGGCATCTCCTTGGTGAACTTATCCCATCATGGTGCGTTGGAGGGCTTAGTTGGCAAAGCCGCTCATGTCGATCACCAGCTTGCCAACCATACGGCCCGCTTCCACCTCGGCATGGGCCTGAGCCAGCGTGACCGGGGTCAGTGACGGGATGGTTCTGGTCAGGGTGGTCTGCAATACCCCTTCATCGACCAGTGCCGCTACCCGGCCGAGCAGGCGGTGCTGCTCGATCATGTCCGGCGTCTGGAACAGGGAGCGGGTGAACATGAACTCCTGGCTGAAGGTGACGCTCTTGCTCTTGAGCAGGGAGAGATCCCACGGCTCGCTCGATTCGGCGATGGTACAGATATGGCCAAACGGGCGGATCAGCCCTGCCATGGTGGCCCAGTGCTCGGCGGTGGCGTTGGTGCAGAAGATGGCATCGACCTGAGTGATGCCAAGGGCGGTCAGCTCCTCCTGCAACTTGTGGTGGTTCACAACCTGATGGGCGCCCATTTCGAGGCACCACTCGCGGCTCTCGGGGCGGGAGGCGGTAGCAATCACCTCCATGCCGGTGAGCTGGCGGGCCAGCTGGATGGCGATGGAGCCCACGCCACCGGCGCCGCCGATGATCAGCAGTTTGCCACGGCTTTCGCGGGTAAGAGCGAAGCGTTCGAACAGGGTTTCCCAAGCGGTGATGGCGGTGAGCGGCAGGGCGGCGGCCTCCACATCGCTCAAGCTGGTGGGGGCGATGGCGGTGATGCGTTCATCCACCAGTTGCAGGGCACTGTTGCTGCCCGGACGGCTGATATCTCCGGCATACCAGACCCGGTCGCCCGCCTTGAACAGGGTGACTTCGCTGCCGATGGCGATCACTTCCCCCACCGCATCCCAACCCAGTACCCGTGGTGAGCTTTCAATTTTTGCCTTGGGGGAGCGCACCTTGGTATCTACCGGATTGACGGAGGTGGCGGTGACCCGCACCAGCAGATCCCGCGGGCCCGGAACCGGATCGGGCAGGTTGGCGGCGATGAAGCAGTCGGGGTGGTCGCTTGGCAGATAGTGAGTCAGGGCAATGGCTTTCATGGTTTTTCCTTTCAAATCGCTGTGTTCGGGATTGCCACTCACTTTAGTCTGGTTGATTATCAAGATTAAGATGGGTAATCGGTAAAGACTGTTTGAATATATGAACAATGTCGATCTGGAGTTGATGGGACTGTTTGCCACCGTGGTGGAGCAGGGAAGCTTTACCCGGGCCGCCGAGCTGCTTGGTATGCCCAAGTCATCGGTGAGCCAGAAGATCTCGCGGCTGGAATCCCAGCTCGGGGTACGGCTGTTGCAGCGCACCACCCGCAGGTTGAGCCTGACCCCGCAGGGGGAGCTCTATGTGGAGCACTGTCAGGGGCTGCTGGCACTGGCCCGCAGCGCCAATCTGGCGATGGCACGGCTGCGCTCGGCCCCGGCGGGGCGGGTGCGGATCACCGCCCCCGAGGCGACCGGCACCCTGCTGCTTGGCCGGATCCTCGCCGAGTTTCGCGCCCTCTATCCCGAAGTGGTGCTGGAGCTGACCCTGAGCGACGAGCAGCTCGATCTGGTGGGGGAGGGTTACGATCTGGCGCTGCGGGCGGCGCCGCTGAAAGACTCCAGCCTCATCTGTCGGCGCATCGGTCAGGTGGCGCGTCATCTGGTGGCGGCTCCCGCCTATCTGGCGGCCCACGGCATGCCGCAACAGCTGAGCGAGCTGGGCCGCTATGCCTGTCTGGTGCACTCGGCCATGCCGGTGTGGCCATTGCAGGAGGGGGGCTGGCGGCCGCAGGGGGCCTGTGTCAGCAACAGCTTGCTGGCGCTGCGGGAGATGGCGCTTCATGACGGGGGGATTGCCCTGTTGCCCCACCATGTCTGTGAAGGGGATTTGGCGGCGGGGCGGCTGCAGAAGGTATTGCCGGATCAGCCCATTCCGGCCAACCCGTTCTACCTAATCTATCCGAGTCGGGAGCATCTGGCCCCCGCCCTGCGCACCCTGATGGATTTCGTGGCCGAGCGGTTGCCGTTTGCCTGAGTTACCAACTGCTCTGGCTGGCCGACTCCTGATTGGGTTTGAGGCCGAGGGGGACCGACTGGCGCTCCGCCAGCATGCGGATCTGCCCTTCAATCAGGCTGGCGCTGGGGCCCAGCACCAGCACCAGCTGGTGGTCGTTGAGCTGGATCCAGGAGAGGCAGCCCAGGCCCAGCAGGCGAGATTCATCCACCAGTGAAATATCGCGCACCCGCAGGCTGAGGCGGGTGATACAGACACTCATCGCCACCAGATTATCCATCCCGCCCAGCACCTTGAGGTACTGGATCGCCAGCATCTGCGGGTCGGAGGGGGCAACGCTGGCAAGGCGCGGATGCTCCACCGCGATGGGCTTGCTCGGCATGCTGAGGGGGGCACGCTCCAGCAGTTGGTAAAAGAGCAGGGTGTAGGCGACGAAAAACAGGATACCGACCGGAATGAGCCAGAAGCTGTGCTCCCCAGCCTGATAGCTCAGCACCAGATCCAGCAGACCGGCGGAGAAGTAACTGCCCACCTTGATCCCCAGCCCGCTGCAGACCGCCAGCGACAGTCCGGTCAGCAGGGCGTGGGCGAGAAACAGCCAGGGGGCGGTAAAGGCGAACAGAAATTCGATAGGTTCAGTGATACCCACCAGTGCCGAGGTGAGCGCCAGGGTGAGCAGCAGCCCGCCCTGCGGCAGCCGCTGCATCCGCTGGCGGTGCAGCCAGATGGCAAAACAGGCACCCGGCAGGCCGAACATGATGATGGGGTAAAGACCGGCTACATATCCTTCATGAAGGGGCTGGGCGGTGGCCAGCGCCTGCAGGTTGCTCTCGCCAAGGCCGATGACGCTGCCCAATACCTGATGCAGCCCGAGCGGGATTAACAAGCGGTTGAGGGTGCCGTAGCAGAAGGCGCCAAACGGCGTGGTAAGCAGCTCCGAGGTGAGCAGGGTCAGCCCGCGCTCCAGCGGCGGCCACAGCAGCGAGAGGGGGATGGCGATCAGCAGGCAGGCCAAGGCCGACACCAGCAGGCTGGGAAACTCTCCCCTGGCGATCTGCAGCCAGCGGGGCAGTGTTTGCTGGTGAACCCAGGGGTAGATGATGGCAGTGGTTAGCCCCGCCAGCAGGCCGCAGATCAT
>NZ_JBFODV010000265.1:0-33000 GCF_040908495.1 Aeromonas sp. R1-1
GCCAAGATCACCAACATCTGCTACAAGCACCAGCTCAACATCATCAAGAACGATGAGTTTGTGGATCACGAGAATGGCCGCTTCTTTATGCGTACCGAGCTGGAGGGGCGCTTCAACGACGAGACCCTGCTGGCCGACCTCGATGATGCCCTGCCCATCGGCGCCCAGCGCCGTCTGGTCAAGGCAGGCAAGAAGCGCATCGTCATCCTGGTGACCAAAGAGACCCACTGCCTCGGCGATATTCTGATGAAGAACTACGCGGGCGCGCTGGATATGGATATCGTCGCGGTGATCGGCAACTACGACACCCTGGCCGAGCTCACCGGCAAGTTCGATATCCCGTTCCACACCGTCAGTCACGAGGGTCTGAGCCGGACCGAACATGAGGAGCAGGTTCGCACCATCATCGACAGCTATGAGCCTGACTATGTGATCCTGGCCAAGTACATGCGGGTGCTGACCCCGAGCTTCGTCGAGGCCTATCCGCGCAAGATCCTCAACATCCACCACTCCTTCCTGCCCGCCTTCATCGGTGCCCGCCCCTACCGGCAGGCGTTTGATCGCGGCGTCAAGCTGATCGGTGCCACCGCCCACTTCGTGACCGACGATCTGGATGAAGGCCCCATCGTCGAACAGGACGTGATCCACGTCGGTCACGCCTTCAGTGCGGACGACATGGCCAAGGCGGGTCGGGATGTGGAGAAATCGGTGCTGAGCCGCGCGCTGGAGCTGGTACTGAACGAGCGGGTGTTCGTCTACGGCAACAAGACGGTGGTCTTCAAGTAATCCGCCCACACGGCCCGTATGCAAACGCCAGAAACAACAACGGCTCCCGCGGGAGCCGTTGTTGTTTCTGCGCCGAGTGTCAGAGCGGCAGATCGTTTACCGTCACCGCGCCCTTCTCCAGCTTCAACTCGGAGGTCAGCGCTTGCTTGTCGGCCTTCAGATAACCCATCTGGGTCAGCTGATCGAGCATGGGGGCCAGTTGCGGCACCGCCTTGCCCAACTTGTCGCTGAGGCTGGCATGCAGCACGCCGGAGAGGGCCTGCATCCCCGCGTCGCTGTTAAACAGTTGCTCCAGCGAGGTAGAGGCCAGCCTCACGTCCCCCTTCATGGTCACCGCCTCACCGTTGAGCTTGGCGCTGAGATCGGCCAGTTCAAGGGTCGCGCCACGTTTGAGCATCTTGTCCAGCGCCTGCTGGATAGCGGCATCTTCAACTCCCTTGCCACCGGCGGCCTGCAGCCCCTGATACCCTTCCAGATCCAGACCGTTGAGGTTGAGCGCCAACTTGCTGTCGGTCACCGCCAGGGTGTCGGTCTCGTTCTCCAGATCCAGCTTGGCAATTTTCATCTGATAGCTGCTGGAGAGGGTCTGGGCATCATCACCGGTCAGCTGAGTCTCGGTAGTCATCCCCTGCAGGGCGACCTTGACGCTGTCAGGCAGTTGTACCGTGAGGGCCGAGAGGGTCATCTCGCTCTGGGGCGAGAGGAGCACACCGCAGATCTCGGCAATGTCGGCACTCCCTTTCAGATCGGCCAGCACCAAGTCCATCTTGCTCTGCTCTTCATGGACCGTCATCCCCTGCCAGGTCATGGTGAGGTGACCATTCCCCTCCAGATTGCCGTGGAACTCGCCGCTCAGGGGCAGGAAGCTGAACTCGTCCAGCCCCTGTTTGATCTTGAATTCATTGGCCCAAAAACGGCTGCTGTTACCCTGGGTCCAGAGACTGGTGACCGACTCCAGACCGAGTTCCCACTGCTCCATGCCCAGTGCGGTGAAAACCGGCGCTAGCGTGCCATTATGGGTATCGAGCAGGAAGTGGCTCTTGATGTAGAGCGGCAGGATCTGGCTCTTGACCACCAGCTGCAACTCGATGGGCTGACTGCCCTCCAGCTCGCTGTCGATGGCAGCCAGCTCCTCCGGCGTCACCACGACCTTGAGGATCCCGTCACGGGTGAAGAGGTTGCTGCTACCCGGCTGCCACTGCATGTCGATACCGGTCTCTTGCTCTACCTTGGCGATCTGCTCCGCCATGATGTTGTCGAAGCTGTTGCCCGTGTACCAGCACGCAGCCAGACCACCACCTACCAGTGCCGCACCCACGGCGAAGGCCACTATCTTTTTCATATATCCATGTGTCTCCAGGGAGTTGTCACTGCACTCTACGGGGCGGACTCGGGGCTAGGCAAGTCCAATCAGATGGCGAGTCCACTTTCTTGCGGCTCGCCACAACATCACAGCAAGGGGCTGAAGAGATAGAAGATGTTCTCCATCGCCTTCTTGTACCAGGGGCGGGCCTGCCATTGGGCCAGGGTCATCGGGGTGGCTTCTGCCATATAGCCTTGTACCAGCCGGGTCATCTGGGCCACGAACGAGGGGTTATCCACCAACAGGGTCACCTCGAAGTTGAGCCAGAGGCTGCGCCGATCCAGATTGACCGTCCCCACCAGAGCGAAGTCATCATCCACCAGCACGCTCTTGGTATGGAGCAGACCGGCATCGTAGCGGTAGATCTCCACCCCGGCCGCCAGCAGCTCCTCCATAAAGGCGTTGCAGGCGTAATTGGCCATGATGGAGTCATTGCGTGCCGGCAATACCAGCTGCACCTGCACTCCGCGCGCCGCTGCCGAACTGAGTGCGGCCGCCAGTGGATCGTCGGGTACAAAGTAAGGGGTCGTCAGCACCAGATGGCTGCGCGCCTGATAGATGGCCAGCAGCAGGCTCTGCTGGATGCAGTCGCCGCCGACGAAGGGGCCAGACGGGATCAGCTGGGCGCGGTAGTTGGTCTGGGGCCAGGCTTCCGGCTCATGCTGCAAACTGTCGAGCAGCCGCTCGCCGGTCTCCATCTCCCAATCCCAGACGAAGATCGACCACATCAGCGGCACCATGGGCCCCTGCACCCGGATCATGATGTCGACCCACTGGCCGACTCCGGCATCTTGCTTGAAGAAACGGGGATCCACCATGTTCATGGAGCCGGTGTAACCTACCCTGTCATCGATCACCACCAGCTTGCGGTGCATCCGCAGATCCTGACGCTGGAACAGAATGCGCCAGGCACCGACTGGCAGCACCTCCACCAGCTTGACCCCCGCCTTGCGCAGCTTTTTGGGCCAGTGGGAGCGGAAGAACTGTTTACTGCCCACCGAATCGAGCAGCAAGCGACAATCCACGCCGCGTTGCGCCACGTCAATCAGCGCCTCGCACACCTCGTCGGCATCGCCGCCCGGATGCCAGATATAGAACTCTAGATAGCAGGAGAGGGTCGAGCGACGGATATCCTGGGCAATCTCGCGCAAGATCCAGTCCGGCTTGTTGAGCAAGGTCATGCGGTTGCCAGAGAGCATCGGCATGGCGAGCCGTCCCTGGATGAGATCGTGCAGCGGCTGTGCTTTGGCGCCCACTTCGCAGCAGTGCTGCGGGAACAGACGGGCCAGTTGCCGGATCCAGATGGCATAAGGGCGATACATGGCCTGGGCGCGCTCGGCACGGCGGCGCCCCAGCTTGATTTCACCAAACAGCACATAGAAACCCACCCCGGCAAACGGAATGGCATAGATCAGCGCCAGCCAGGCCAGCGACACCCCAATGGGACGGCGTTTCATCACCACCCGAAACGACACACCGGTGACAATCACGGTATGAAAAAGCAGTAGCAGCCAACCCAGAAAACGGGAAAACAGCAGTTGAAGATCGTGTTCCAGACCGTTAAACAACGGGGACTCCTTCTAATCGACAAACAGCGCGGTGGGCAGACCCCAACCGGCCGGGATGGTATGCTGTAAGGCAAATCCATTCTATCAGGTCGCACGCATGATCCTGCAATCTATGCTGCTCAGCCTGGCCATGCTAGGCCAAGGCTCATATGACATCAATGAGCAACAGATAAACCAGTACCTACAATCTCAGGTGCAAGTCGACAAACAGCTGGAGCTGCCGGGCATCATCAAGGCCCATGTGACGCTTGAGCAGAGCGACGTCCAGATCGGTCGCCAACGCCCCGATACCGCCCGGGTCTATGGCAAGGGCAAGCTCAAAATCGCCCTGCCAGACAATACCGAATATGACGCCCGCCTGCAGATGACCTATGAGGCGAGACCCCGCTATGACAAGAGCCAGAGCGCCCTGTTTCTCGATAACATGAAGCTGGTGGAGTACAAGCTGGAGCCGGAGGCGGCCGAGAAGAAGTTCGGGCTGATGCTCAACATGCTGCTGCAAAGCATGGAGAAGCGGCTCGAGACCAAACCGGTCTACAAACTCAATGACAAGGATCCGGATCAGGCGTGGCTGAAGGAGAATCTGCTGGGACTGGAGCTGTCACCGGGCAAGATCCACCTGCTTACCAAACCCCGCTAAACCGCTCAATTCAGGAGGGGCTGGGTGGTATCCCGTACCAGCAGCTCCACCTGATAACCCTGCTGCTGCTGCCGCTCGTAGAGGGAGAAAAGCGACCCGCTCAATTGATTGAGGGGCATATCGGCAAACCCGGCCTTGAGATAGAAAGGCTTCTCGAAGGGCAGCGCCTGACAGACCACAGGTTTGTCCAACAGACCGTGACAGGCGTGCTGCAGCAGCCGTGACCCCAATCCCAGCGACTGGTAGTGGGGCAACAGGCGAAAGCCGCACAGATGGTAAAACTCCTCCTCGTCCCGCAACCGAACCGCCCCCACCAGCCAGTGAGCATCACGCACGACAAAGATCCGCTCGGCCAGATCCGGCACATAGTGGGAAAACGTCGTCTCGTAATAGTCCCTGATAAGGGAGAGGTCGGCGTCGCAGTACTCTTCGAAAGTGAGTTCCATCGCCAGCTTGCTTGTCACAGACAAATCCTTTGATAATCAGTTATTAGTGCCAGATACGGTGCGCTAATCCGACCACATGACGCCAGCACGATAGCATGCCTTTCGTCAACAAAAAAGCGGACGTCGTGGGCAGCTTGCTTACCCGGTGGAAGAGGCCATGACCCACCGCCCGACTGCCAAAACTGTGCTTTATGATGACAATCCTTTATTGCGGCAGATACTTTGATCCCGGTCACCGAATCGGATCATTTGCCCCCTGTTGGCCGCTTGTTCTGCCCTCGTCATGATGCTTTACTCAACATGGTCATCACAAGAAGGAGTATTTGGGTTGAAAGCATGGATGCTGGCAGGCCATATGTTGTTGATCCCCCTGAGCGGATGGAGCCAGACTCCCCCCCCCGCGGAGGTGATCTTCCTGACCGCAGCGCCCTCCCCCTTGCGTTCGGTCAAAGATGCCACTCCCGTCCCACAACCCGACACCGCTCAAACGACGGCAGTCGCCACCAACGGCAAGAAGCAGATCCAGGTCTATAAATCGGTGCAACAAAACGGGGTGGTTCGCTACTCCGACATGGCGCCCGAACAGGGCCATTACGAGCTGCTGCTGTTCAACGACTGCTTCGCCTGCGACCCCAAATCCAGCGTCAACTGGCAGACCACAGGCCTGTTTCTCTATGACTATGCCAGCACCATCAAGGCAGCCGCCAAAACCTATCAGGTTGAGCCGGCGCTGATCCGGGCGCTGATCCATGCGGAATCCGCTTTTAATCCGCTGGCGGTCTCCCGCAAGGGGGCGATGGGGCTGACCCAGCTGATGCCCGCCACGGCGCGGGAGTTAGGGGTCGGCAATGCCTTGCTGGCGGAGCAGAATATCTTCGGCGGGGTGAAATACCTGGCGGGACTGCTCAAGCAGTATGACGGCAACGTGGCGCTGGCGACCGCGGCCTACAACGCCGGCGCGGGCGCCGTACAAAAACATGGCGGCATCCCGCCCTATGCGGAAACCCGTGCCTATGTGGAGCGCGTCCAGCTCCTCCACCTGCGCTACAAAGAGATGCTGCAGGCCAAAGGGCTCTGAGGTTAGCCTCGGTTAATGCTCTTTTCTCGCCCCTCCAGAAACAAAAAACACGCCCGCAGGCGTGTCGATACCACACTTTGTTTCGCAAATGATTACTTCTGCTCAGTCGCCACCAGGCGATAAGCCAGCGCACCCAGAATGGCACCGACAATCGGGGCAACCCAGAACAGCCACAGCTGGCTGATAGCCCAGTCACCGACAAACAGCGCAACACCGGTACTGCGGGCCGGGTTGACCGAGGTATTGGTCACCGGAATGCTGACGAGGTGGATCAGGGTCAGGCACAGACCGATGGCGATCGGCGCGAAACCGGCAGGCGCACGGCTATCAGTGGCGCCCATGATGACGAACAGGAAGAAACCGGTCATCACCACTTCACACACCAGTGCGGCAGTCAGACTGTAACCACCCGGAGAGTGCTCACCATAGCCGTTGGAAGCAAAACCGGCAGAGAGATCAAACCCGGCCTGACCGCTGGCAATCACGTAAAGCACGGCAGCAGCGGCAATGCCACCCAGCACTTGCGCCACGATGTAAGGCAGTACACCGGATGCCGGAAAACGCCCCCCCGCCCACAAACCGACGGTCACGGCCGGATTGAGGTGGCAACCGGAGATATGGCCTATGGCAAACGCCATGGTCAGCACGGTCAGACCGAAAGCCAGCGAGACCCCCAGCAGACCAATCCCGACGTGAGGGAAGGCCGCAGCCAGCACGGCACTGCCGCCCCCCCCCAATACCAGCCAGAAAGTGCCCATAAACTCAGCAGCAACAGGTTTCACATTATTTCTCCCATTTGAGATAACACCGAACAAGACCCGAGAAGGGCCCATGCTTGAACAAGCGCAGCATTATGGGAGTGTGAGTCCAGATTGCGAACCCGGCAGGCAGAGCTCATTGAATGTGATATTCGTCACAATTTTTTGATTAGATAAGAGATTTGTCATTAAGACGGCTGGCTGCACATCTCATACCCAAGGGCGTCATGCGACAACTTGTGACACCATTTAGCTCGAGTGCTCATCCCTTGAACGATAAAAACGGAGGCGTGGTCAGTCTCCTGCAGGGGCAAAACGGCTGACAACCTGCCCCTGATGCTCAATCCACTCCATAAACATGGCGACGGGTCGGGCATAGACCTGACCATCCTGCTCGGATTGATAAATGACCAGCTGCTCCTGGGTTTCGGTATGCAAAGCCAGGGCAAGCACTTGATAGTAACCCCCCTTGAAGTGGCGATAGCGGCCTGGAACGGGTGCTTGCATGGGAAAACCTCGCAGAAGTAATACCGATGAGCTAACCACATAAAGATGACACCATGAGTGCCATTCAACTCATCGAAAAGGGGGACGAAGACGATTTTTTACACAAGCCAATCGTGCCACAGGATCCGGATATTGCAACACAGTCAGGCAGCATTGTTAATTCGTTCCCCATGTTTCACTAGTTAACCTTGGTTAGCACCAAAGATCGTGCTGAATTTAACGTTATAGCAACCCTGTTTTAGGGCTAAAAATCAGGGAATTCTTCTAAAAAGAGGATTGTTCTAGCATTCAATTCTGTGAAGAATAGGGGAAAAGAAATTTGATACTAAAAATCGCCTTTTTCGCCAACGCGTCCCTGTGGGGAAGGAATCACACTCACCATGTTCACAATCGACAAGTCGCACAAGCTCGACGATGTCTGCTATGACATCCGCGGCCCGGTGCATAAAGAGGCTCGCCGTCTCGAAGACGAAGGCCACCGCATTCTCAAGCTCAACATCGGCAATCCGGCCCCGTTCGGCTTTGATGCGCCGGAAGAGATCATCAAGGATGTCATCCTCAACATGCCGCTGAGCCAGGGCTACTGCGACTCCAAGGGGCTCTTCTCTGCCCGTAAAGCGGTGATGCAGTACTACCAGCAAAAAGGGATGCGCAAGGTCGATATCGACGACATCTACATTGGCAATGGCGCCAGCGAGCTGATCGTGATGGCGATGCAGGCGCTGCTCAACAATGGCGACGAGATGCTGGTGCCCTCCCCCGACTACCCGCTGTGGACCGCGGCCGTCACTCTCTCCGGTGGCCATGCGGTGCACTATCGCTGCGACGAAGGGGCTGACTGGTACCCTGATCTCGACGACATCCGCGCCCGCATTACCCCGCGCACCCGCGGCCTGGTGCTGATCAACCCCAACAATCCGACCGGTGCCGTCTACGGCAGCGAGTTCCTGCTGGAAGTGATCGAGATCGCCCGCCAGCACAACCTCATCATCTTCGCCGACGAGATCTACGACAAGATCCTCTACGACGATATCTCCCACACCAGCGTCTGCACCCTGTGTGACGATGTGATGGTGGTGACCTTCAACGGCCTCTCCAAGGCCTACCGTGCCTGCGGCTTCCGTCAGGGCTGGATGGTCATCACCGGTCCAAAAGGCCGTGCCCGCGGTTACATTGAAGGGCTGGAGATGCTGGCCTCCATGCGGCTGTGCGCCAACGTGCCGATGCAGCACGCCATCCAGACTGCGCTTGGCGGCTACCAGAGCATCAACGAGCTGATCCTGCCGGGCGGCCGCCTGCGCAAGCAGCGGGACAAGGCGTGGGAGCTCTTGAACGAGATCCCCGGGGTCTCCTGCGTCAAACCCAAGGGGGCGCTCTACATGTTCCCGCGCCTCGACCCCAAGGTGTATGACATCCGCGACGATCAGAAGATGGTGTTCGACCTGCTGCAGCAAGAGAAGCTGCTGCTGGTACAGGGCACCGGCTTCAACTGGCCGGCACCGGATCACTTCCGGCTGGTGTTCCTGCCCCGCGAAGAGGAGCTGGAAGATGCCATCGGCCGCCTCGCCCGCTTCCTCAAGGGCTACAAGCAGTAAGCAAAGCTCATGAAAAAGGCTCCCGCGGGAGCCTTTTTGTTATCTGTGGTTTTATCCGTGCCATCAGCCGTGCAGCAGGGCACCGGCCACCAGCACCGCCATGGTGATGAGGGCTACGCCGATGATAAAGGGCAGCACCCAGCGCACGAAGCGATCGTAGGGGATCTTGGCGAGCGCCAAACCGGCCACCAGATGAGCGGCGGTGGGGGCAAACAGGTTGATCCAGCCGGAGGCGGACTGATAGGCGGTGATCACCAGATCTCGGGAGATGCCGGAGAAGTCCGCCAGCGGCCCCATCAGCGGCATGGAGACGGTCGCCAGCCCCGAGGTGGAGGGGATGAAGAAGCTCAGGATGATGTGCACCAGATAGGCCATCAGGATGAAGACCGATGAGGAGAGTCCGGTCACCAGCCCTTCAGCCCAGTGCAAAATGGTGTCGATGATGACGCCCTGCTCCATCACCACATAGATGCCGCGCGCCACCGCAACCACCAGTGCCACCCCGATGAGATCCCGAGCGCCGCTCAGGAAAGTCGCCACATAGTTGGACTCCGGCATCCGGTTGATCAGCGCAATCAGGATGGAGGCACTGAAGAACAGGGTCGAGAGCTCGTCAAACCACCAGCCAAAGGTGGGCAGCACGTCGATCCCCAAATCCGACCAGGGCACCACCGCATAGATCATCAACAGGAAGGTGCCGAAGAACACCAGCATGGTGAGTTTCTGCTTGCCGGTGAAGGCGAGATTGCCGCTCTTCATCTGGGAGAACTCGTCGTCATAGGCGATGTCGGCCAGCACGGAGCGGGATTTGTCCTGCTGCACCTGCTTGGCGTAGCGCATCACGAACCAGGAGGCGAAGATCACCAGCAGCAGCCACTGGATGACCCGCAGGCCAATCCCCTCACCGATGGGAATGCCGGCAAAACCGGAGGCGATGCCGGTAGCAAACGGGTTGACGGTGGAGGCGAGCACCCCGACCCCGGAGCCAAGCAGGATAATCCCCGCCGCCACCATGCGATCAAAGCCCGCCGCCATCATCACCGGCACGATGAGTGCCCAGAAGGCCACCGTCTCCTCTGCCATGCCGAAGGTGGAGCCGCCGAGGGCAAACAGGGCGATCAGCACCGGGATCAGCAGCCGTTCGCGCCCGGCAAAGCCGCGCACGATGGCTCCCACCCCGGCATCGAGCGCACCGCTTTGCATAGTCACTGCCAGAAAGCCGCCGATGATGAGCACGAACAGCGCCACGTCGGCCGCCTTGTGAAAGCCCTGAATGGGGGCCTTGAGCACCTCGAACACCCCCTGCGGGTGGGCGGGTAACTCGGTGTAGCTGCCGGGCACCGGCAACAGCCGCTCGTCGCCGCTGTAATCGGCCACGGCCGCTGCCGCAACCGGCTGCTGGGTCTTGGCGGTGACATAGTCATACTTGCCCGCTGGCAGCACCCAGGTGAGGGCGGCCATCAGGGCGATGATGATGAAAAGCAGGGTATAAACTGTGGGGAGTTGGCGCTTCTTGGGCGCCTCGTTTGGAGTGGTCATAGCTTCCGTACCTCGGCAATGCCGTCTGTGATCCGATCAGCGCAAGACTAGCGGGTTTGATATGGGAAAAAGGTGATCGCTGATAATAAAATTCCGCAAATTAGCGGAATGTTTGCCAAAAAAACAGGGCCCCGCGGGGCCCTGTCTTCACTTGAGTCAGACTCAGAGCTCGACCACGTCGAATTTCACATCCGGATTTACATCCGCATCGTAATCGACCTCATCCAGACCGAAACCGAACAGGCGCAGGAACTCCTGCTTGTAGCCGGTGTAGTCAGTCAGCTCGGAAAGATTCTCGCTGGTGATAGATGGCCACAGGTCGCGGCAGGTCTGCTGCACATCTTCACGCAGTTCCCAGTCATCCATGCGGATGCGAGCCTGATCGTCCAGCGCCATGTCGGACGCGTAGAGACGGGTGCGCATCATGCGATCTACCTGCTCCATGCAACCCTCGTGAATTCCCTTCTCCTTCATGATCTTGAAGGCCATGGAGATATAGAGCGGCATCACCGGAATGGCGGAAGAAGCCTGGGTCACCACGGATTTGAGCACGGCGACATGGGCGGTGCCGCCCTTGGCTGCCAGATCGCCACGGATGGCGGCAGCGGCGCGGTCCAGATCTTCCTTGGCGCGGCCCAGAGTGCCATGCCAGTAGATTGGCCAGGTCAGATCGGTACCGATGTAGGAGTAGGCCACGGACTTGGCGCCGTCAGCCAGCACGCCGGCATCACGCAGGGCAGCCAT
Organism: Aeromonas sp. R1-1; assembly: GCF_040908495.1. Taxonomy (NCBI): domain Bacteria; kingdom Pseudomonadati; phylum Pseudomonadota; class Gammaproteobacteria; order Aeromonadales; family Aeromonadaceae; genus Aeromonas; species Aeromonas sp. R1-1. The sequence continues at coordinate 11,025 of NZ_JBFODV010000265.1, forward strand.
CCACAGCTCCCAATCCTGACCGCCCATCACTGTGATGGTGTTCTGGATCTCTTCCTCGTTCGCCGGCTCGACGGTGGCGGTGATGATCTGGTCCTTGTTGGTATCGATGGCGGTGGTGGTGTAGACCTCACCGATCGGTTTGAGGGCAGAGCGCACCACTTCGCCGGTTTCCGGCATCTTGCGCACCGGAGAGGCCAGGGAGTATACCACCAGATCGATTTGACCCAGATCCTGCTTGATAAGCTCAATCACCTTGGCGCGGCACTCGTTGGAGAAGGCATCGCCGTTGACGCTCTTGGCGTAGAGGCCCGCCTCTTTGGCTGCCTTGTCAAAGGCGGCAGAGTTGTACCAGCCAGCGGTACCTGTCTTGGACTCGGTGCCCGCTTTTTCAAAGAAGACGCCGAGGGTGGCGGCGCCGCTACCGAAGGCAGCCGCAATCCGGGAGGCCAGGCCATAACCGGTGGAAGCGCCGATCACCAGCACCTTTTTGGGACCATTCTCGATGGTGCCCTTGGCCTTGGTATAAGCGATCTGGCGACGAACATTGGCTTCACAACCGACCGGATGAGTGGTGGTGCAGATAAAGCCGCGAACCTTGGGTTTGATGATCATATGGGGTCTCGGATCCGTTTAATGGATGAAATCGGGGCATAAGATACCTCATCTTGCCGCGATAAGGTGCTCTGATGTGTTGAACTGCGGCAAAAATGGCCATTCAGGGTGACAGCTGCCGTCAAAAATGCACAATTTTTCGGAAAGCCTCACTTCATCAGTCCGGTAATGAATCTTCCCATATCTATGGAAACCGATGACATGTTTCAACACAGGTGCAGTACGACCAACATGATACAAAAAGGCCCCGAACTCTCGGGGCCTGGGGGTAATTCATCGAACTATATCAAGCGGCATGTGAGCGCCATTTAAAATGATTAATCTGTGTTCTCATTGACTTGGCCATCTCATCAAGACGCTGACACTTGGCCGATACATGGGCTGCCGAGTCCGAGGTATGTACTGCGATATCGGCAATATTGACCATGCTGCGCGTCATCTCTTCGGTGACTTTGCTTTGCTCTTCGGCTGCAGCGGCGACCTGCACATTGAGATTATTCAGATCATCCACCGCACTCACAATTTCTTCCAAAGAGACGCCGCAGGTCAGCATCAGGGTATTCGTCTTCTCCACTTCAGATAATCCGATATTCATACTATCAACAGCCATAGTTGCATTCTGTTGCAGGCGATTGACGGTGTTCTGGATTTCTCCGGTAGAGTTTTGGGTGCGCTGAGCAAGTACCCGGACTTCATCAGCCACCACCGCGAAACCGCGCCCCTGCTCACCCGCTCTGGCGGCTTCAATTGCCGCATTCAGTGCCAGTAAATTGGTTTGTTCGGCAATCGAGCGAATAACCCCCATCACCTGAGTAATGTTATTGCTTTCGATGGCCAGGTTTTGCAGCACAGTGGATGTATTTTGCAATTGACCAGAGAGCAGAGCCATATTCCCAATGGTCTCCTTGACAACCGCTTGCCCCTCTTCTGCCTTGTTTTCAGCCTGACGGGCGGCAATTGCAGCACTATTTGTATTCTGGGCGATTTCGTTAACCGTTGCGCTCATCTCATTCATCGCCGCAGCGCTCTGATCTGTCTCCAGACGCTGCTGGGCCATTTGTTCAGCACTGGTTAGCCCCAGCTCGTTCAGTGCATCGGCGCCTGTCGATAACTGTTCGGCCACGTCATCCATTTCGCCAATCAATCTGCGGAAATGGCTAACCATATCATTCAGCGCCCGTGCGACTTGCCCCAATTCATCTTCCCGAATGACGGGGACGGTGACGGTCAAATCCTGCTCATGCTGCAATTTGTAAAGTGCTCTACGCAAAGCGGTGAGCGGTTGACTGATCCCGCGAAAAATCCAGATCCCCAGCACGGATAAAGCGAACAGGGCAATCCCGGTAATGGAGAGGAAGGCAAATGAAAAATCAACGGCCAGACTTTCCAAGGTACCAACATGCTCATCTGCAAATCTCAGCTGGAGTTCAACCAGCTTGCCCAGCTCCTCATTAAAAGGATCAACCGTGCTGTATAACTGATGAATTGCCTTATCAAGAGGAGCTTTTAATGAAAGATCACTCTTAATACCATCCAGTGTAATGTCGGCCTTGTTCATCAATACCTGGGCAGACTCCGCTATCGCCCGCTCTTCCGCAGACATCTTCTGGGCCATGTAACGCTTCCATTCCGTTGCGGCTTTTAACTGCGCTTCAGTAACGGAACGTTTTGCCTCTTCACGGGTGATTAATCCAACATGCGCTTTATTGATCGCATCAACGACACTGACCGCATACAAGTCTGAAATCAGCTTCAGTTCGGATAACTGCTGCACCTCCTCTTCATTCACCTGATGGGCAGCCTGATTCATCAGGCGCATCCCCCAAAGGGAGAGAGTGCACAGCAAAATCATACAAAACAGCGGTACCACAACCAGCATCAATAATTTGCTACGAACCGAGATCCCTTTCATGGTGTCGTCCTCATACACAGGCCACTGGTCGTTTAATATGCAATTGATACACCAAGCATCACGCGACCACTCATTTCAATACAATCAACCGCTTACCTCATTAAAAAGCGCTGTCTGTGCACCATAGTGCAATGCAAGTTGCAACCTGTTCGCAAAACCAGACCTTAAACACATCAGCGCAGAAGAAGGGCTAATGCCCTTATTGATAATGCGCTTTTTGAGTCTATTCATCATTTCGTTGATGTCTAATCTTTGCAAAGCAAAATCCGTAGCGTGTTGCAGCCTGCATCGTCCATTCACTGATGGCGGCAACGTCCACGAAACTAGCAAGCAATGCGGGTGATGTGGCCATCCTGCAGCTTATAGAAGGCATCTTGCGGCAACTCCTGTGACCAGGTCGCCTCATAGTCGAGATCGGCATAGACGCCGCGCAACATGGCACCGAGCAGACCGTGGGAGATAACAATGGCCCGCTCGGCGATGGCGGGATCATGCAACCACTGGTGTGCCCGGCGCTGAATGTTCTCGAAGCTCTCGGCCCCCGGTGCCTGCAGATACCAGTCCCCCTTGCCGGTATCGAGCTCGGGGTGGGCAAGACGCAGCGCCGGGATCTGGCAACTCTCCCACTCCCCCATCCCCAGCTCCATCAAGCGATCGTCCCAGACGATGCGATCTGCCGTCAGTCCCAACTGCTCGCACACCAGCAGGGCGGTCTGACGGGCGCGCCCGAGCGGGCTGGCGTAGACGGTCCAGCGTGCCGGATCGGCCAGCTCGTCTCGTAGCCGCAATCCCATGGCAATAGCTTGCGCTTCCCCCTTCTCAGTCAGATCGGAGTTGCAGCGACCCTGCAGGCGCTGTTCGGCATTGAAAAGGGTCTGGCCATGGCGCAGCAGATAGATGAGTCGAGACATGATTTCTCCAGCACGTTCAGAGAGATAGAAAAATAAAGGGGACGATGATAGCAGATGAGCCCGGTGGATGGCCCAAACAGACGTGTAAACGCAGGCGTAAAAAACGGGTCAGTGCCGACCCGTTTGCTGTCAATTTGGCCAGAGTTAACCGGCTCAGCCCTTCTTGATCTCCCGCAGATAGCGGTAGATGGAGTGGACCGAGATCCCGAGCTGGCGCGCGGCAATCTGGGCGCTGTCTTTCAGTTCGAAGATCCCCATGTCGTGCAACTGGTTGACGATGACCCGGGTCTTCTGGGACGGAGGCACCGCCTCGTTGCCGCGCACCTCGGCACTGACGGTATCTATGGTGCTGTTGAGCGCTTCGTCGATGTTGCGGGCGAACACCTCCGGGGTGGCATGGCTCTCGTGGGGATGCATACACTCCGGCATCATGGTGCGCAACACGGATTGCAGCGGAGCATCCATGTCGCTGTTGATGCAGAGCAACCCGATGGCCCTGTGCTCCCCGTTGCGGATCACGGTGGTGATAGAGCGCAGGGTCTTGCCGGTGGCGCACTTGGTCATGTAGGGACTGGAGATATCCTGCCCGCTCTTGAGCTTCATCATCGCCAGGTTGGTGATGGGAGCGCCGACACTGCGACCGGTGATATGGCCGTTGGCAATCTTGACGATCGAGGGATTGCGCGCATCCAGACTGTGGAGCAGCACTTCGGTGTGCTGACCATACATGGCGGCGATGCCATCCACTATGTTCTCCATCGACTTGAGGATCTCAAAATCGCTCGGACTCAACTCTTGCAGCTTCACAATGGGACCTTCTTGCAAGGGTTGCTGCCGGGCAATGTGCGCCGGGCAGCAACCGACAGGGACATCAGGCGGACATGATATCAATAATGGTGCTGTCTGTGGCAGACATGCCCTCCTTCACCATCTGGCCGACGTTGCGGATGGTCTGATCCACGTCGCCGGCGACGATCCCCTGCCCCGACACCGAGTGACTGTTGAGGGCCATCAGGAAGCCGCGCACCGCCGCGCCGGAGGAGGTACTGACCTTCATGGCGCAGGAGGCTTTCGCCCCGTCACATACCATACCGGCACTGTCGCTCAGCACATTCTGGATGGCGAAGCAGGATTGCTCGAAGCTGCCGCCCGCCAGATAGACCATGGCCATGGAGGCGGCCGCGCTGGTCACGGTATTGCCACAGAAGGCCGACAGCGGCGGATAGTGGGACTTGATATAGATGGCGCCCAGATGGCTCATGATGAGGGCGCGAGCCAGCTGCTCTTCGCTGGCCGCAAAGCGCTCGGCAATCACCATCACCGGAATGGTGGCGGCAATGCCCTGGTTGCCGCTGCCGAAGTTGCTCATGGCTGGCAGGGTCGCCCCCCCCATGCGGGCATCAGAGGCAGCCGCCGTCATCATCACGATGCGGTTCATCACATCCTCGCCGATAAGACCGGCATTGATGTTCTGCTGCATGGTGCGGCCAATCTCCAGGCCATAGGGGTTGTTCATCCCCTCGGCGGAGAGCTTGCCGTTGAGCTCCGAGGCTTTGAGGATGAACCTGATCTGCTCGAACTCCACCTGGGTGGCGAACTCGTAGATGGCGGCGATGCTGATATCGACGCCATCGCAGATGGAACCGGTGGCACCGCCCTGGCTCTGATCGGCGGTGAAGGTCACCTCGCCATCGCGGCGCTGCTCGACGATGCGGGTATGACCGCCGCACAGGGTCACTTCGGCGCTGTGTTCTTCACCCTTGTCATCAGTGCCATAAACGGTCACGCGGCAGAAGATAAACTCGGGGGCAGCGGTGCGGCTCACCTGCACCTTGCCGGCATCGATTAGCTGCTGGGCACGATCCACCTGTGCTGGCTGGATCGCGGCCAGCACCTCCAGCCCGGCATCGGCGTTGCCGCCGATGGCACCGGCCGCAGCCGCAATGGCCAGACCGATCTTGCCGGTGCCCGGCACATAGACACCCATCGAGTTTTTATAGAGATTGTCCGACACCGCAACCTCGAGGCGACCGGGCTCACACCCCAGTTGCCGAGCGGCGACAGCCGCGGCATAAGCGGCGGCGATTGGCTCGGTACAACCCAGCGCTGGTTTGACAACCTGTTGAATAATCTGCAGATACTGCTGCCACGCTTGTTTCATCACTTGAACCTTTTTATCAGCATTAACGAGCGATATGGGCGATCGCTTCCACTTCAACCTTGACGCCCATCGGCAGATCCTTCACTGCGAAGCAGCTGCGCGCCGGACAATCTTTCTGGAAATAGGCTTTATAGACCTCGTTGAACGCGGCAAAATCGCTGATCTCGGCGAGGTAGCAGGTGGTTTTGAGCACGGTATCCAGCGAGCCGCCAGCGGCTTCCAGCACGGATTTCAGGTTTTCCAGTGACTGGCGGGTCTGGGCGGCAATCCCCCCTTCCACCACACCACCCTGCTGCTTGCAAACCGGCAACTGACCGGAAGTAAAGATGAGGTCGCCATAGGCAGTGCCGTGGCTGTAGGGACCGATAGCGTCAGGTGCCGCTGCTGCTGTAATGATGCGTTTCATATAGCCACTCCTGTTTGTGCAATTTTTTTTGCAATCATGAATCTCATTCCGTTCAACATTATTTGCTTTTTATTTTATCCATTCAACAAAAAGATACAAAAATGGCGTTTAAAGGCACCTTTCGGCCTCAATATAAACCGTGATCACCATCCTGATTTGAACAAAAGTACTCTTATGGGCATTGTTTATGACTGTTTCATTCAACTATATTTGCGCCGCTTTCCCACATCCCTACAAAAAAGAAGGTTTTAATGGACGCGCATAGCACTACACTCGCCAGCCCCGTGATGGGCACGCTGGAATGGAAAGAAGCGGTTCGCTTCGACAGCACCGACTGGGGCTGGATCATCATGAGCATCGGCATGGCCATCGGCGCGGGGATCGTCTTCCTGCCGGTACAGGTGGGTCTGATGGGTTTGTGGGTCTTTCTGCTCTCGGCAGTGATCGGCTACCCCGCCATGTACATGTTCCAGCGCCTCTTTATCAACACCCTGGCCACTTCGCCGGAGTGCAAGGATTACCCCAGCGTCATCACCGGCTACCTCGGCAAGAACTGGGGTGTGCTGCTCGGCGCGCTCTACTTCGTGATGCTGGTGATCTGGGTCTTCGTCTACTCCACCGCCATCACCAATGACAGCGCCTCCTTCCTGCAGAGCTTCGGCGTCACCGACGGCCTGCTCTCCGAAAACCCGCTCTACGGTCTGGTGCTGATCTGCGGTCTGGTGGCACTGGCCTCGCGCGGCGAGAACCTGCTGTTCAAGATCTCCACCTTTATGGTGCTGACCAAGATCAGCGTGGTGGCGGTGCTCGGCCTGATGATGGTGGACAAGTGGGATGCGGCCAACATCACCGCCATGCCCGCCGCCGGTGACTGGATGAAGGATGCCATCATCATGCTGCCCTTTACCCTCACCTCTATCCTCTTTATCCAGAGCCTGAGCCCCATGGTGATCTCCTACCGCTCGCGGGAAAAGTCGCTGGAAGTGGCCCGCTTCAAGGCGATGCGCGCCATGAATATTGCCTTCGGCATCCTGTTTGTGGTGGTGTTCTTCTACGCAGTCTCCTTCACTCTGGCCATGGGCCACGATCAGGCGGTCAAAGCCTCCGAGGAGAACATCTCCGCGCTGGCGATGGTAGCCCAGGGGATGCCCGGCCAGACCCTCAAGCTCCTGAGCCTCACCCTCAACATCTTCGCGGTGATGACTGCCTACTTCGGCGTCTATCTGGGCTTTCGTGAAGCCTGTCAGGGTCTGGCGATGAACCTGTTGCGCAGGGTGCTGCCGGAAAACCGCATCAACAAAGGATTGGTAGGCAAAGGGATCATGGTGTTTACCGTCATGCTCTCCTGGGGGGCTATCGTGCTCAACGCACCGGTACTGAGTTTCACCTCCATCTGCAGCCCCATCTTCGGCATGGTGGGTTGCCTCATCCCGGCCTATCTGGTCTATCAGGTACCGGCGCTGCACAAGTACAAGGGCACTTCTCTTTACATCATCATCGTCACCGGCCTGCTGCTCTGCGTCTCGCCCTTCCTGGCGTTCAACTGACGGTTGCAGGCGGATATCCCCTTATCGACCACGGGTCACCTTCGGGTGGCCCGTTTTCTATTGGCTCGGCTGACGGCGCCCCCGCCCGGAAGTAAAAAGCCAAGGGGATCACAACTTGCAACCGGCCATCACCCAAGGGAGGCCGCTCGGAGTACTATTCAGGCAACACGACTCACGCCCGCACTCAGGTATCGAGGCTTAACATGAAATGGATTTTCAACCCTGCCATCCGGCTGGGCAATCAGCTCTACTTCAAATACAAATTCCTGATCTGGTCCTGCCTGATGCTGCTGCCACTGGCCTACAGCATGGCCAATCTGCTGGGGCGGCTGCAGGATGACAACGTCCAGGCCAACCGCGAGCTGGCGGGAGTGGTCAATCTCGCCCCCGTGCCCGCTATCGAGCAGGCCCTGATCACCCATCGCAATCTGGTGACCCGCCACGCCTATGAAGTGGATCCGGTCGGTGATGATCAGGTAAAGGCTGCCGCACAAGCAGTTGCTCAGAGCCTGCAAGCCTTTGCCGACACCCGCCAGAACAACCCCTCCTTTGAGGTGATCCAGCAGGGCTGGGCCGCCCTGCAGAGTGAAGCGGGCAAGCTGGAAGTGGAGCAGAGCAACCTGCGCCACGACAAGCTGCTGACCGAGGTGCGCCACCTCTACAAGCACATCACAGCCAGCAGCAGCCTGATCCAGGATCCGGCGCTCGGTACCTACTACATGGTGATCCTCGCCAGCGAGCGGTTGCCGCAACTGCGCGACCTGCTGGCCCAGGTGCGGGATCGCGCCGCCACCATCGCCGACTTCGGCCTGTTTCAGGCTGAGGGCTACAGCGGCCTGCGTTTTCGTCTTGACCTGATCAGCGCCACCCTGCAGGAGCTGGAGGCCGATCTGACCCTGCTCTACCAGATCGAACCGGCCTACCGCGCCGAGCAGGGTCAGCAGACCGATGCTCTGATACAGCTGGTGCGTCAGGGGGTCGAGACCATGGAAAACAAGATGATGAAGGATCAGCTGGTGCAACTCTCCACCAAGGAGGTGCAGGCGCAGGGGGATAAAATGGACGAGGCCATCACCGCACTGGCAGGCCAGGTACGCCAGCGGCTGGAGGCCGACCTGCATCAGCGGCTGACCGCCAACCAGCGCCACTTCTGGTGGGTCACAGCGCCGCTGACCGCCAGCTTGCTGCTCTACCTCTACCTGATGATCGGTGCCTATCTCTCCCTGCGTGACACCGTAGGGCGGGTGCGTGATATCGCCGCCCGGGTCAACGCCCAGGATCTCAGCCAGCATATCGAGATCGTCGGTCAGGACGAGTTGGCCGCCATCAGCCGGGATTACAACGTGACCCTGGAGACCCTGCGCACCCTGATGCGGCGAGTGCGGGAAAATGGCGTCACCGTGGTGGAGAGCGCTACCGAGATCGAAGCGCGCACCTGCCGCTCGCAGGAGGTCATTGCCGATCAGCAAGGGGAGACCCATCAGGTCGCTACCGCCATCAAGGAGCTGGCCGCCACCTCACAAGACATGGCGGGCAACGCCCTACAAGCCGCCCGCATGACCCAGGAGGCGCAGAACGTGGTCGGTCAGGGCGAGGATGTGGTGGAACGAACCATCAAGGCCATCGACCATATCAACCGCGAGGTGCTGCGCACCGCCGACACCATAGGCCAGCTGGAACAGCAGTGCAGCCAGATTGGCGGCGTCATCAGCGTGATCCGCGGCATCGCCGAACAGACCAACCTGCTCGCCCTCAACGCCGCCATCGAAGCGGCCCGGGCCGGTGAGCAGGGTCGCGGCTTTGCGGTGGTGGCCGACGAGGTGCGGTCTCTTGCCAACCGCACCCAGGGGGCTACCGTCGAGATCCAGCAGATGATTGAACAGCTGCAATCCGGTGCCCGCGCCTCGGTCACCGCCATGTCGGCGGCCAGCCATGAAGCGCAGGAGGGGGTCGGGCTGGCGCAGGAGGCAAAGCAGGCTTTTGGCGCCATCACCGAGAAGGTGGATCGGATGGTCGATACCAACGCCATCATCGCCAGCGCCATCGAGCAACAGGGCGCCGTGGTCAACGAGATCGAACGCAACGTGGTGCGCATCTCGGATGGCAGCGACGAGGCGCTGCAAGTGGCCAACGCCGCCCGCGATGCCGCCCGCCAGATCCACCAGCTCACCGAACAGCTGCGCGCCATGGTACAGAGCTTCGTGCTGTAACAGAGCGCTGACAAGCCGGGCTCAACGTGAGCCCGGCATTATCCCGGTCTCGCCCCTGCCAACAACATCTCGGTTGCTCGGATAATCCAGAAAATCTCTGCGACCCACTTGCCGGGCAGATGCCAACAACGTAGTCTCGAACGAAAACAAAATGCGGCATTCCCGACACGCACGGTCTACGACGTCGAGGCAAGCAAGCCGCCTGCGAGCCACAGATTAAAACCAGCGTCACGTCATCTATCACCCGCTTCAAGCGAGGATTTACCCATGGCCAGATACCAGTTTTTTACCATTCCGGCGTCCAATCGGCAGCAATACACCTTTATCGACATGGCATCTCCGACTTTTCTGAGTGAAAAGGCGGCACTGCTGACCCAAGGATTCGAGGTGGAGGAGGACTTTATTGACGCGACCAGTCCACGGGAGGCCGTCGAGAAGTACCAATCCAATTTTCTCTATGTAGCGGACGAGATTGGCAAGTCCGATAGCAGCTACGCCGCGGCCATCGCCATGCTGGAGATTGGCAAGGGGTTATTGGGCAATAAAACCCGCTGAGATAAGGTACAGCGGTGAAGAGTGGTGGCCATCGTGGTAATGCGCCCGATGGCCATATGGCAAGAGATCAATTCGGTAAGTCAGAAGCGCCCCAGCTGCTGGAGCATCTCGATCAGCTCCTCTTCGCTGCTCGGCTCATAGGCCAGCTGAAGGCTCGGCGCGGCGCCCCCCATCAGCATGTAGACGTTGGTGCTGCAGTGGTCGTAGTGATACCACTTACCGTCGATACAGACGTCGGTATAGCATCTCGGGTCCCTTTTCAGTTCCATATGCACATCCTTTTGTTACATCCCATCAACATCACTCCTGACCGTAAAATAACCACCGAGGTTCACGCTTGATGCAGATCAAGGGAAGCGGCTGAAAGGGACAGATATCAGCCAGATCTGTGGCCTGCGGATGCCCCGAGCCACCATAGGTTATCCGAATGAAGACGGGCCGAGTGCCCTGTCATATCGCCGGATGGCCCCCGGTAACAAAAACGGCGCCCGCAGGCGCCGTTTTTTCATTCCCGTCATGTTATTTCCACCGACGGGGTAAACAAGCAAGAGGTTTATTCGTCTTCCAGATAGGCGTAGCCTTGCAGGCCCAGCTCCAGCTCGTCGAGCAGGGCTTTGCGAGTGGCATCGTCCAGAGCCGGGTGGGCAGCGATCCGCTGGTAGTTTTCGCGGATCACGGACGGGTCGATGTTGACGTAACGCAGCAGCTGGTCGACGGTGTCGCCACGCACCACGTTGCGAATGTCCATCTTGCCCTCTTCGTCCAGCCACACTTCCGCGCAGTGGGTGTCACCGAACAGGTTGTGCAGATCGCCGAGGATCTCCTGATAGGCACCGACCAGGAAGAAGCCGACGTGGCACTCTTCGTTCTCGCCGTAGACCGGCATTGGTAGGGTGCTCTCGACCCCCAGACCGTCGACATAGTGCTCGACCTGACCGTCGGAGTCACAGGTGATATCCATCAGGATACCGCGACGGCTAAGCGGACGATCGAGACCAGCCAGCGGCATCACCGGGAATACCTGACCGATACCCCAGGCATCCGGCAGAGACTGGAACAGGGAGAAGTTGGCAAAGCACTTGTCCGCCAGCTTTTCACTCAGTTCGTCAGCTAGCGCACGGTGGTTGCGGTTGACCGGGTTGAGCATCTCTTTGAGCGCCAGACAGGTGTTCTGGTGCAGCATCTCGGCCCAGGCACGCTGTTCAAGGTTCAAGAGGCCCATGGTGTACTGGGTATTCACGTCACCCAGATCTGCCACCGAGTCATGGAAGATCTCCAGCAGGGAGGGATCTTCGCTGCGCAGATCCAGCCAGCCTTTCCACATGTTCTGCAGAATGGTCGGCGCATCTTCGTCCGGCGCGCTGATGTCGTTCATCTCCACCCCTTCGGCACCGATGATATTGGTGACCAGCACGGCGTGGTGGGCGGTCAGGGCACGGCCAGACTCGCTGATGATGGTCGGGTGCGGCAGATCGAACTCGCGGCAGACATCGCCGATGCCCCATACCACGTTGTTGGCGTACTCGGAGAGGCTGTAGTTGGCGGAGCAGTGGCTCTGGGAACGGGTTCCCTCGTAGTCCACCCCCAGGCCGCCACCGACGTCCACGACTTCGATGTTGGCACCGAGGCGACGCAGTTCAGCGTAGAAACGGCCGCACTCGCGGATGCCGCCCTGAATGTCGCGGATATTGGCGATCTGGGAGCCCAGATGGAAGTGCAGCAGTTGCAGACAATCCAGCTTGCCCAGCCCGCGCAGACGTTCGATCAGCGCCAGGATCTGGGAGGCGGAGAGACCAAATTTGGACATGGAGCCACCGCTCGATTCCCACATGCCGGAGCCGGTGGAAGCGAGCTTGGCACGCACCCCGATGTTGGGCTTGATGTTGAGACGAGCTGACTCGTCCAGCACCATTTCCAGTTCGGAGGGCTTCTCCACCACGATGTAGACCTTGTGGCCCATCAGGTTGCCCAAGAGGGCGTGGCGGATATATTCGCGGTCTTTGTAACCGTTGCAGACGATCACCGAGCCTTGCTCATGGTGATGGGACAGCACGGCCAGCAGTTCCGGTTTGGAACCAGCTTCCAGGCCAAGCCGGGGCTTGTCGCTGTAGGACTGGCTGATGGTCTCGATGACACGACGCTGCTGGTTTACCTTGATCGGGTAAACGCAGAGGTAGTCCCCTTCATAGCCAGACTTTTCGATGGCCTGACCAAAGGCGTTGAACAGCGCATCGACCCGACTCTTGAGGATGTCAGGGAAGCGCAGCAACACGGGGGTGGTCAGCCCGGACTGACGCAACTGTTCGATGGCGTCAGAGAGCACGATATGCGCGTCAGGGCGTGATTTGTCGGGGGCGACGGTCACATGACCGGCGTCATTGATATTGAAAAAACCCGCACCCCAGTAGGGAACGTTGTAGACCTTCAAGGAGTCCTTGCTGGACCAGTTAGTCATGGGCTATGCCTCGCAAATGAGCGACCCAAAGTCGCCTTCGTTACCCTCAATCACATCCAGACCATCTAGTGCAGAGTACGGCGAGCGCTGCCATCACGAGACGCAGCCACCCAAACCAACCTTTTGCACATCGCGGCAAGCCAGAGGCTGCCTGGTGGATCTTGGGGAAGTAACGAGTCTTGATGTGGGGCTGGTGGCTTTACATCAAGCTCAACGGTATGCGGTGCCACTATGCCGTAGCGCCGCGGTACTTTGATGACAGACGACATCAGCCACGCCGTCAGTTCATCATTCGGCAGCGATCCCGACAGAAGGAGAGGGTTCCAAGGAAGAGAAGCGAAGGCGCCAGCACGCATGCGTGTTGATAGACGACAACAACCACAGCCCACCTCACCGTCAGTGACCGCCCATGACAAGGGAAGATGATGAGCCGGTGGCCCACTCGGTCAAATGAAGGATGAGAGTCTGTTGTTCTCCCTGATACCGGAGCCTAACCGGTATTAAAGAAACCATTCCCCAGCAGTGTCTGTCGTTTCTGCGTGCCTCGCCCTATAGGCGTATGATCGGTCGGGTTTCTGGCGGCTCTGCCTGCTTCAGGGTTGCCCTTGGATCGGCGCGGAGTGTACACACTTACCGCAGGCAGTGACAATAAAAAATAGTGTTCAAAATCCCCTTTTAATAAGTCGATCAAATCTTGCTGGCGGGCAGGCAGGCTCTGGGATGGCGCAGGTTATGCGACAGCCCGATTCCCACTTGAAAAGTGTGCGAAAACGCCATGGTTGGGCTGACGCCTTGCTGTGCGGTGGCTGAGGGGAATTTGGTCGCCACCGCCAGCGCCTAAATATCGTAATAAATGCCACATTTATGCGCCTCCCCTCGCCGAAGTTGCCCCGCGCGCCGCACATTCGCCGCTCTTCCCTTGCGTCAAAAAATGGGAAAAACCTGCGCTGACGCAATGAGTGCCCCACACGGATTGGCCACAATGACCGCTCACAATCGGTTAGAGGCTGACTAATGGATACCCTGCTTGAGCGTTTTCTGCGTTACGTAACTTTTCATACCCGCTCCGATGAGACCAATCCAGCCTGCCCCAGCAGCGAAGGCCAGCTGATCTTTGCCCGCGCCCTGCAAGAAGAGATGAAGGCGCTGGGGCTAACCCGGGTCACCCTGGATGAACACGGCTACCTCACCGGCTGCCTGCCGGGCAACCAGCCGGACGCCCCCGCTATCGGCCTGATTGCCCACATGGACACCGCCGACTACGAGGCGGAGCACGTAGTACCGCAAATCATCGAAAACTATCAGGGCGGCGACATCTGCCTTGGCAAGGGTGACGAGGTGCTCGCCATCCGTGACTACCGCTTCCTGAAAAACTATCTGGGTCAGGACCTCATCACCACCGACGGCACCACCTTGCTTGGCGCCGACGACAAGGCGGGTATCGCCGAGATCCTCACTGCCATCGACCACCTGCAGGCCCACCCCGAGATCCCGCGCGGCGATATCTGGGTCGGCTTTACCCCGGATGAAGAGATTGGCCGTGGCGCCAACCTGTTCCCGCTGGAGAGATTCCCGGCCAAGTGGGCCTATACCGTGGATGGCGGCGAACTGGGCGAGCTGGAGTATGAAAATTTCAACGCCGCCAGCGCCACGGTGCGTTTTATCGGCAATAACGTCCACCCCGGCACCGCCAAGGGCAGCATGATCAACAGCCAGACCCTGGCCGCCCGCTTCCACGCCGCCATGCCGGCCGAACAGACCCCGGAGTGCACCGACGGGTATGAGGGCTTCTTCCATCTGGCCCAGATGAGCGGCACAGTGGAGGAGAGCACCCTCCACTACATCATCCGTGACTTCGACGACGAGCACTTCGCCGCGCGCAAGGCCGAGATGCAGAGCCGGGTCGCCGCCCTGCAGGCCGAGTATCCGAAGGCCCGCATCGAGCTGACCCTGACCGACAGCTATCGCAACATGCGCAGCCAAATAGAGCCGCACATGCATATCGTCGAGCTGGCTCGTGCCGCCATGGAGGCCGCCGACGTGGTGCCCAAGATCAAACCCATTCGCGGTGGTACCGATGGCGCCCGCCTCTCCTTTATGGGTCTGCCCTGCCCCAACCTCTTCACCGGTGGCCACAACTTCCACGGCAAGCACGAGTTCATCCCGCTGCAATCCATGGAGAAATCGGTCGTCACCCTGGTGGAGCTGGTGCGCCTCACCGCTGCCTGGCGCGGTTAATCGGGTCGCTATCATTACCAGGGCAAAAGGGGGGAGCCGGTTAACCGGCGCCCCCCTTGCTATCTGGCCATCACCCATCAAGAAAGGGAAACCGGGGAGGGTCGCTCAGGAGCTACTGGCTGCCGCTGCCATCAAACTGTCATCCCGCTGACATGTCGCGGGAACAGTGCCACATCATGCTGGGAGCAACGGATCGCCGGAGCCCTCCAGATGTTCACTATCGATACCCTGCTGACCCAGCACTTCCCCCGCCTGCTTGGCTACCCTCTGCTTACCCCGTTGTTCAAGCGGCTGCTGGGCTGGCTGCTCAACGAACGTGCCTTTGCCGACTTTGCCGCCCGCTACCCGCACCTGCGCGGCCTCGACTTTGTCGAGCAGGCGCTGACCCAGCTCGATTTCGACTATCGGGTCAGCGAGGCGCAACTGGAGCATATTCCCGCCAGCGGCCGGGTCATTCTTGTTGCCAACCACCCCATCGGCTCGCTGGACGGACTGGCGCTGCTACAACTGCTCGGTCGCATTCGCCCCGATGTGAAGATCGTCGCCAACCAGCTGCTGGCCCAGCTCGCGCCGCTGCGCCCTCTGCTATTGCCGGTAGACAATATGGAGGGCAAGACCGATCGACAGGCCATCCTCGCCATGAACGAACACCTCGCCCATGAAGGGGCACTGGTGATCTTCCCCGCAGGTGAAGTCTCGCGGCTTGGCCTCAAGGGGGTGAAAGATGGCCCCTGGCAGGCAGGCTTTATCAAACTGGCCCAGCGCACCCGCACCCCGCTGGTGCCCATCCATCTGGAAGGGCGCAACAGCCTCTGGTTCTATCTCGCCTCCTGGCTCAACAAGCCCGCCTCCGCCCTGTTGCTGGTACGCCAGCTGTTTCGCCAGCAGGGGCAAACCCTGCCGGTGACCATAGGGGCACGCATTCCGCTCGGCAGTTTTCAGGAGCTGCCCGCCAAGACGGCGGCGCGGCTGGTGCGCAACCACCTCTACCGGATTGGCCGTGGCAAGGCAGGGCGCCTGCAGACCGAGGCCCCCATCGCCCTGCCGGAGGATCGCCGCCAACTCAAACAGGCCATCGAAAGCTGCGAGCAGCTCGGCACCACCCCGGATGGTCAGGGGATCTACCTCTACCGCCGCCATGAACTGAGTCACTCGGTGATCCTGCGCGAGCTGGGGCGACTGCGGGAGATCGCCTTTCGCGCAGTGGGGGAAGGATCCGGCAAGCGGCGGGATCTCGATGGCTTTGACAACGACTATCACCACCTGATCCTCTGGGATCCGGCCCGACTCGATATTATCGGCGCCTACCGGTTCGCCCCGGTGGCCGAGCTGCTGGCCAGCAAGGGGAAGGATGGCCTCTACAGCCACACCCTGTTCGGCTTTGAGGATAAGCTGCTGCCGAGGCTGGAGCTTGCCATCGAGCTTGGCCGCAGCTTTATCCAGCCCGCCTACTGGGGCAAGCGGGGGCTCGATTATCTCTGGTTCGGCATCGGTGCCTATCTGGCCCGCTATCCCCGCTACCGCTACCTGTTTGGCCCGGTGTCGCTCTCCGGCAGCCTGCCGCCGGCGGCCAAGGATCTGCTGGTGAGCTTCTACCGCCAGCACTTTGCCCCCGAGCTGGCGCTGGCCCCCTCCCGCCGTCCCTACCCCGAGACGCAGCCTCTGTTCGAAGGGGTGGATTACGGCGCCGATCTCAAAGCACTCAAGGCCCGTCTCGACAATCTGGGCTGCGCCATCCCCACCCTCTACAAGCAGTATTCCGAGCTGTGCGAGCCGGGCGGGGTGCAGTTTATGGATTTTGGCATCGACCCCGACTTCAACCACTGCATCGACGGGCTGGTGTGGGTCGATGTGAGCCGCATCAAGCCCCACAAGCGGGCCCGCTATATCGGCAGCCATCTGGCCGAGCCGCGCTTATAACCCTGCTGGAGCCAGACAAACAGCCAAAGGCAAAAAAGGAGAGAGAGGCCATCGCCTCCCTCTCCTTTCGCTCTCATGCTCAGCACCTTTTCGAGGCGCTCGGCTCATCTGGCGTTACTCGGCCGCCTTGCGATCCGAGTGGCCGAGATCCCGCTCAGGGGCGATGACGTCACGCACCCGCTGCTTGATCTCCTTGGCCTCGGGGAAGCCGTCATCGACCACCCGATCCCACACCTGCACCCCGCTCACCAGAATGCGGAACTCCCCCTTGCTGGCCGGCACCAGCGCCACCTCCCCCAGATCGCTGTCGAAGGTGGAGAGCAGCTCCTGCGCCAGCCAGGCGGCGCGCAGCATCCAGCGACAGAGGGTGCAGTAACGGATTTCGATGCGGGGTTTGCTGATCAGGGTTTCAGACTCGGTCATGAGTGACTCCATAAAAAAGCGACAATGGCGGGAAGTGGCGTACTGCCGCCCAATGGCCGCTCCCGGTTTGGTCAAATCAGTGCTGATCAACCCCATGAAAATCGGCCAGCCAATGGCGGGCAATGGTACGCATCGCCGATTCTGGCAGCTCGAACAGGCCGGGAGCAAGAGGGCCTGCCGCCAGCATCCGGATCCCTTCCATGATCTCCGCCAGCACCAGATAGACATATTCGCCAATCACGGCGCCATGGACGAAGTTGACCGCCTCACCTCGGTTGAGCAGGTAGATCTGGGTACCATCCGGCCGGTTGAGGGCCAGCACATGGGGGCACACCTCTTCGCTCGGCCACGGTAACTGGGCCAGCGAGAAGGCAAACTCGTCGTCGGCCGAGGTGACCGAGGCGACCATGGTGCCGGGGCGCAGCGCCTGCAGATCCGCCAAATCCAGCGAGCCGTTGCCGGTAGAGCAGATCACCAGCTCGGCACGGCTCAGCGCCTCGACCTTGGTGATCAGACGAAAACCGTGAGAGAGCGCTTCGACCTGTCGCAGCACATCGGTCTCCACCAGCCCGAGATGGAGGTTGCGACAGCGCAGGTCGCGGGCGATGCTGCGCCCCACCTTGCCATAGCCAAACAGCACGGCTTCGCAGACGTTGAAGGTACGGTTGAGGTTGCGCGCCAACGACTCCGCGGAGTAGACCACGCTCAAACCAATCTGGATATCCTCGGCCTGCTTGAGGGGACTGCGTGCCACCGACACCACCGGAGTCGCCAGCACCTCCTGCTCATAGCGTTGATGGCCGTTCTCGGTCATCTCCACCACCCCGAGGAAACGGGGGCCGAAGTATTCACTCAAGATCACCTGGGTTTTGGCAAAGTAACCGCCAATATCGAGGATCAGCAATCGCTCGTGAGGGGCCACCAGCGGCGCAATCTGCTGGATGATGCTGTCGGGATCATTGGTCCAGCGCCGGTTGAGGGGCAGCACCGGATAATGCCGGGATACCCACTCCAGGGTCGGGCCGTGTACCGATTTCGGTTTGGGTAAAATGGCACCAATCCGCCCAATCCGGGAAAGCGCTTCGATAAAACGGGGGCGATCGGGAAGCAGGTGAGTGACCAGCAGAATGCAGAGACCGTCGATGCGTCCCTGTCCGGTGAAATGGCGAAAAAACAGATGCTCAGATCCTTGACTGCGCAACTGTGGCCTCCTTATGTGCCGCAAAGCAGGCAAACAGAACCCGGCGCGGCCGGGTTCTGTGTGTGTCCAAATAAAATGAAAAACCTTTTTATCTGAAACACATAGGTGGCTCAATCATTATCTGCCAAGAGTATGAGCGGGTATGCAAAAATGACTGTAATTGCCTGTTTTTCATGCAAAAATCAGTACAAAGAAGCAGCAGGCCACACCCACCACAGGCTGAGCCCGGTTCCCGCGGCAGCAAGCAAGATCAGCCCACCCCAACGCACTGGCCACGGTTTGTCACGCAACGCCCACTCCAGCAGCGGCAGCAACCAGACCGGCAGCAACACCACCAGCGGCACCTCCACATATTGCCAGGCCAGCATCTGGACGAAGGCGAGGGCCAGCGCCAGACCGGCTGGGGCTACCTTGGTGCCAACAAAGGTGGCAAGCAGGGCACGAAAACCGGCGAAAGCGGCCAGCGCACCGGCCAGCTGGGCAATCAGCAGACTGCCATCGATGCCGATCACCAGCGCCAACCAGATAAAGCCGAGGGCAAACCCGAGCCCCTCGCGGCTGTCACCGCGCAAGGTGCTCCAGCCAAACCAGAGGATGGCGGGCAGTAGCGCCAGCCAGATCCCGGGTTCGCTCGCCAATACCGATGCCAATCCCTGCCACCACACCAGCGCGCTGAACACGGCAAAGAGCAGCAGCGAGCCGCGCAGATCGTTCACCTGAGCCGCAATGACGGGGACCAGCAGGGTTAGCGGCAGCCACTGCCACGCCTTTTCCGGTATGCCATAGAGGCCACCGAGCCAGGATCCCAACAGCCAGAGCGCCAGCGCGCCCCACAGATACCCCAGTCGCGGCCAGCGCCACGATAGCAAAGCGGCTCCCAGAGGAGCCGCCAGGGTTTGCAGCAGAAGTTCCGCGCCCATTACTTGCGCACGCCTTCGACAAACAGGTTGATGTTCATCTCGTCCGGGATGCCGGGCAGCATGTAGCTCACGCCAAAGTCACTGCGCTTGATGGTGGTGGAGGCGTTGAAGCCGCTGCGGTAGCCGCCCCAGGGATCCTTGCCCTCACCGATCTTGACCAGATCGAAGGCCACTTCCTTGGAGACGCCGTGCAGAGTCAGGGTCCCTTTCAGCACGCCTTTATCCTTGGTGCCCTCGTAAGCGGAGCTGACGAAGGTCATCTTGGGATATTGTTTCACGTCGAGGAAGTCCGGGCTGCGCAGGTGCTTGTCGCGGGCCTCGTGATTGGAGTCGACGCTGGCGGCATCCACTTCAAAGCTTGCCTTGGCGGCCGCCGGGTTGGCGTCATCCATGCTGAAGGTGCCGCTGAAGGTGTTGAAGCGACCCACCAGCTCGGAGAAGCCCAGGTGACCCACCTTGAACTGCACCGTGGTGTGCGCCGCATCCACATCGTAATCCGCCGCCATCAGAGGGGTAGCCATAAACAGGCAGGAGGCCAGCAGAGCCTTGGTCATTTTCATCCGTTCGTTCCTTCATCTTGGGGTTCACATCAGTGGTTAAAATGCTAACCTCGTTCTGAAGATGAATAATCAGTGATTTATTAAATTCATTATTTACTGAGGATGGAAAATGGACCAGATCGCCGCCATGCGCACCTTTATCAAGGTGGTGGAGTGCCAGAGCTTTACCAAGGCCGCCAACCAGCTCGGCATCTCGGTCGCCATGGCCTCCAAACTGATGCAGCAGCTGGAGGAGTCCCTCGCCACCCGGCTGCTGTCGCGCACCACCCGTCAGGTCAATCCCACCGAGGCGGGCCAGTTCTACTACCAGCGATCCCTCGCCCTGCTGGCGGAGCTGGAAGAGACCCACAGCCAGCTGACCCACCACAACCAGCAGCCGAACGGCACTCTCAAGCTCTCGGTGCCGATGGATTTTGGCTATCTGCACCTCTCCCCCGCCCTGCCGCTGTTTCGCCAGCGCTTTCCCGATCTCAAACTCGATATCGAGTACAGCGACCGGCGGGTAGCGCTGGTGGAAGAGGGGTTCGATCTGGCGCTGCGGATCGGCCACCTCAGCGACTCCTCGCTGGTGGCGCGCCAACTGGCCACCATTCGGGTCGAGCTTTGCGCCAGCCCCGCCTATCTGGCACGCAAGGGCAGACCGGAAAAACCCGAGGATCTCAAGCAGCACGACTGTCTGATCTACACCCTGACCCAGCCGGAGTGGCACTTCAAACGGGGAAGCGAGGCGCAGAGTATCCGGCCACAGGGGCCGCTGCGGGCCAACAACGGGGTGGCGCTGACCCGCGCCGCTTGTGATGATCAGGGCATCATATTGCAGCCCACCTTTATCGTGGGGGAGGCCCTGCGGTCAGGGCAGCTGGTCAGCCTGCTGCCAGAGTGGGACAAGGGAGATGTGGGACTTTATGCGGTCTATCCGCACCGCCGCTTCGTCTCGGCCAAGGTGCGCTGCTTTATCGAGTTCGTGCAGGAGCGCTATCTCGCCCCGCAACAGTGGGATGCGCCGACCTGATTGCAGAGCGGAGGGTACGGCCTGCTAGTCCGGCTTGAAACCTAACGCTGGCCGGATGCGGTGGTGGATGCGGCAACAGGGGTGAGCTTGGCTAGCAGACGCTCCTGCTCGAGGCTTAACTGCCAGCGCGGCAAACGGGTGCGGACAACGGACAACTGCGGCTCACTGAGGGCATAGGGGAGCGCCACTTCAATCTCGGGGCAGTCAAACATGGTGGCCAGCTGCAGGATCAAAATGAGGTTTGCCTCGTCTGTCTTGTGCTTGTTGACCCGTTTGCGGATCTCGTGGCGCAGCTGGGTTTCGGGGTCCAGGGTCATCGCCTGCCAGCCGAAACCGAATAACGGCACCAGCGCGCTGACAATCCCCAGCGCCGTCATCGGCTGCTTGGGAGGATGATAGAGTGCGTTGAGATCCAGCCGAACAGGATTCTGACGAACCTCATCCTCACCAAATAAAATCGTTTTCGTCATTGGATTACCCGTTATATTCCACTAGACTGCGCCGCATATTTTACCCCGATATGCCAACGAGGTGCTGATGCTAAGCGATATCGAGATCTCCCGCCAGTCCCCCCGTCTCTCCATTCACGCGCTGGCCGAACGCCTCGCCATCCCCCAGCACCTGCTCAGCCCCCATGGTCACTACAAAGGCAAACTCAGCCTCGACCTGCTCACGTCTCAGCCCACACAGCGCGGCAAGCTGGTACTGGTGAGCGCCATCACCCCTACCCCGCTCGGTGAAGGGAAAACGGTGACCACCCTTGGCCTCTCCATGGGGCTCAACCATATCGGCCAGTCCAGCATCGCCACTATCCGCCAGCCAAGCCTCGGGCCGGTATTCGGGGTCAAGGGAGGGGCCGCTGGTGGCGGCCACGCCCAGGTGGTGCCGATGGAGGAGATGAACCTCCACCTTACCGGCGATTTTCACGCCCTG
>NZ_JBFODV010000266.1:0-11227 GCF_040908495.1 Aeromonas sp. R1-1
CTCGGCCAGCTCGGCGCGACTCATATCGAGCAGCGGCCGCAGCAACAGGCCGCCAGCAAAGGGCTGGCTTGGCAAGATCCCCGCCAGCCCGCGCAGACCGGCGCCGCGCTTGAGGGCCAGCAGCAGAGTCTCCAGCTGATCATCCTGATGGTGGGCGGTGAGCAGCCACTCCCCCTCCCGCATCCGGGCGGTCAGCCGCTGGTAACGGGCGGTGCGAGCCTGCGCCTCCAGACTCTCGCCATTGCCACGGGCCAGAGTCACCCGCTCGACCAGCAGCTCCACCGCCAATTGCTGACACACGACTTCACAATGAGCGACCCACTCATCGGCATGGGGACTGAGGCCGTGGTGCACGTGCAGGGCGCGAAGTGGCAGGCCGTGCTCGCGGGCATACTGCGCCGCCAGCACCAGCAGCAGGGTAGAGTCGAGGCCGCCACTGAAGGCCACCAGCAGACCGGTGGAACCTTCCGGCGCTGGCATAGTCAGACAAAAGCGAGAATAAAGATGAGAAATCATAGGCTTCCCCAAAACGGACCGGCCGATCTTAGCAGAGTCGGGCTTATCAAGCTGCAACCCTGCTGCTAGAGTGAGGCTCGCCCGCCCTCTCCACCAGGCTGGCCGCAAGGCGGTCGCACAACCGGTTGGAGCAAGGAAGATGGGCAGGGAAGCAAACAATCCGAATTGGAATCAAACAAGATGAACAATAAGAAAAGCTTACTGGCCGGCCTGATTGGACTGGCACTGCTAGCTGGCTGCAGTCAGGCACCGCAAGACTCCCCCAAACACTCCGGGCTGGCGCTGGCCAATATGGACACCCAGGTCAAACCCGGCGATGACTTCTTCCGCTACGTCAATGGCAAGTGGCTAGCCACCGCCAAGATCCCCGACGATCGCCCCGCCGATGGCGCCTTCTACATGCTGCGGGACAAATCCCTTGCCGATGTGCGGGTGCTGGTCGAGGGGCTGGCCAAGCAGGAGGCCGCCACCGGCACGCCGACCCAGCAGATCCGCGATCTCTACGCCAGCTATCTGGATCAGGCAGGCCGTGACGCCAAGGGGCTCACCCCGCTGGCACCGGCGCTGGCCGATATCGACCGGATCGGTGATCAGGCTGCGCTGGCCCGCGCCTTTGCCCAGTCGGGCCGCATGGGCGGCGGCGCACCGTTTGGCATCTGGATCGACGCCGATGCCAAGTCCCCCGACCGCTATGCGGTCTACCTCTATCAAGGTGGACTGGGGCTGCCGGATCGGGACTACTACCTCAAGCAGGATCCCGAGAGTCAGGCCCTGCGCCAGAAGTACCAGCAGCATATCGCCGCCATGCTGAGCCGCCTCGGGGAATCTGACCCGAGCGGCAAGGCCAAACGGATTCTGGCACTCGAAACCCGGCTCGCCACCATCCAGTGGGACAACGTCGCCCTGCGGGATCGGGAGAAGAACTACAACAAGCGCCCCGCCAGCGAACTGGCACGGCTCGCCCCCCATCTCGACTGGCAGGCTTATCTCAATGCCGCGGGCATTGCTGGTCAGCCGGAGCTCATCATCGGCCAGCCGACCTATCTGAGCGCGCTGGATCAAGTGATGGCCCAGACCCCCATCGCCGACTGGCAGGCCTACCTCAAGTGGCAACTGCTGACCGACTACGCCCCCTATCTCGACAGCGAGACCGACCGCGCCAACTTCGCCTTCTACGGCACCACATTGAGCGGCACGCCCAAGCAGCGCGCCAGCTGGGAGCGGGCGCTCGGGGTGCTGAACGATCATCTGGGTGAAGCGGTCGGCCAGCTCTATGTGGCCCGCTACTTCCCGCCAGCGGCCAAGGAGCGGATGGAGCAGTTGGTGGAGAACCTGCGCACCGCCTACGGCCAGAGCATCAAGGAACTCGACTGGATGTCGCCCGAGACCAAGGCGCAGGCCCTCGAGAAGCTGGCCAAGTTCCGCCCCAAGATCGGCTACCCCGACAAGTGGAAGGATTACAGCGCCATCACCATCAAACCGGATGATCTGGTCGGCAACCTACAACGCTCGCAAGCCTTTGAATACGCAGACAGTCTGGCGCGCCTCGGCAAGCCGGTCGACCGGGACGAGTGGCACATGTCGCCGCAAACGGTGAACGCCTACTACAACCCGAGCAACAACGAGATCGTCTTCCCGGCGGCCATCTTGCAGCCCCCCTTCTTCGACATGACGGCGGATGATGCGGTCAACTACGGCGCCATCGGCGGGGTCATTGGTCACGAGATGGGCCACGGTTTTGATGATCAGGGGGCCAAATCCGATGGTGACGGCATGATGCGCGACTGGTGGACACCGCAGGATCTCAAGGAGTTCCGATTCCGCACCAGCCGTCTGGTGGCCCAGTACAACCGCTTCGAGCCCATCAACGGCCAGTTCGTCAACGGCCAGTTCACCCTGGGGGAGAACATCGGCGATCTGGGCGGTCTCACCATCGCCCACAAAGCCTATGAGCTGTCACTGGATGGCAAGGAGGCGCCGGTGCTGGATGGCTTCACCGGCGAACAGCGCTTCTTCCTCGGCTGGGCGCAGGTGTGGAAGGGGATGTATCGCCCCGAGCTGATGCAGATGCTGCTGCGCTCCGACCCCCACTCGCCGCCAGAGTACCGGGTCAACGGCGTGGTGCCGAACATTCCCGCCTTCTACGAGGCATTCAACATCCAGCCGGGGGACAAGCTCTATCTGCCGCCCCAGAAGCGGGTGAAGATCTGGTAGCAACATCACGGCGGGCTCCCCGGGAGCCCGCACTCAAGAGACAGCAAGAGGTTGCAAGATGAACAGAGCATTGATGATGGCGGGGCTACTGACCCTGCCGCTGGCGGCACAAGCACAAGCCGAAGAGGGATTTAGCAAGCAACTGACCCTCCCCTCCGGGCAGGTGATCCGGGTGGAGCAGGGGGCCGGTGAGCCCGCCTCCATCGGCAGCTATGACGTGCGGCTCTATTCGGGCCAGAACGCCCAATTTCCACTGGATGAGTTTCAGGATGGCAAGGTGATGGCTCGCAACGGCTTTATCCGGGAGCTGAAGCTGGTCGATTTGAATGGTGACAAGCAGCCCGAGCTGGTGGTCATCATCGAGAGCGCTGGCAGCGGCAGCTATCAGGATGCCGATGCCTACACCGTCAGCCCGCAAGGGGAGCTGGAGATCTTCAATCAGGTCAAGGAGCTGGAGCCCAAAGAGGATGTGGTCAAGGCGCTCAAAAGCCCGCAGGACTAAGCACTCTCCCGACATCTGACATATAAAAAGCCCTGATGATCAGGGCTTTGTTGTTTCTTCTGTGCGCGTAATCAGCTCAGAGGCGGGTCGCCCGGATGGAGACCTGCGGCAACGCCATCTCGTGCTGGGCCGCCACCAGTTGCAGCTCGTAAGCTCCCGCCAGCCAGGTGCGGGCCAGCACGGCATCGACACTGGCGTTGGTAAGCTCGAACGCCGCGACCGGGGTACAACCGGCCAGCAGATTGGCCAGCATGGTGGCGCTCAGCAGATCCCCCACCCCGATGGGGTGGCGGGCAAAAGGGTAGAGTGGGCGGGAGAGATGAAAGATTCCCTCCTCACACACCAGCAACATTTCGAAGCGGTCCATGGCAAAACCTGCCTTGCCCAGATGCTTGACCATCACCAGCTTGACCCCTTGCGCGCGCAGCTGCTGGCACGCCTCGATGGCCTCCGGCACATTGCGGATATCGCGGCCGGTGAGCTGTTCCAGCTCCAGCAGATTGGGGGCCAGCATATCGGCGCAGGCCAGTGCCCGGTTTTTCAGAAAATCGGCGACGCCGGGTGCCACTATGCACCCCTTGTCGGGGTGACCCATCACGGGATCACAAAAATAGAGGGCGGCCGGATTGAGCGCCTTGAGCCGGGCCACCGCCGCCAGGATCTCCTCCCCCTGTTCGGCCGAGCCGAGGTAGCCGCTCAAGATCGCATCGCACTCGGACAGCACACCGATCTCCGCCAGGCCGTTTACCAGCTGACGGATATGGCCGCCGGGCATCACCATCCCCTGCCAGCCTTCGCGGTATTGGGTGTGGTTGGAGAACTGCACCGTGTTCATCGGCCACACCTCGATCCCGAGGCGACGCATGGGAAAAACGGCGGCACTGTTGCCGGCACAGCCAAAGACTACGTGGGATTGAATGGAGAGCACTCGCTTCATGATTGGCGACTCACGCAATAAGAACAGGAATTCCGGAGGGAAAAACGGGCCTTGCGGCCCGTTGTTGTCACTTTCGACTGTTGTCACTGTCGATTAACGCAGCACCTTGACGGTGTAGCTGCCATCGGCCTGACGATAGAGGCCGTGGATGTCGGTCTCGAAGCCCGGGTAGTGGGCACCGATCTCGCACAGCATCTCGAGGAACTCGAGCACCGGCAGAGAATCCTGGGTCACCATCTCGCCCGGCAGTACCAACGGAACTCCCGGCGGGTACGGCAGGATCATGTTGGCGCTGATGCGGTCAACCATGTCACGCAGCGGCACTTCCACCACGTTGCCGGCCAGCTCTTGCTGCCATGCGGCGTGCGGAGTCATCTTCATCTCCGGCAGTACGTCGAACGCCTTGAACATCAGCTCCGGCAGACGGTACTTGCTGGTCAGCTCGTGAATGCGCTGCGCCAGCTCCTGAATGCGCATCCCTTCGTAGAAGCTCGGGTCTTCACGATAGAGGCTCGGCAGTATGTTCTTGATGGTCAGGTTCAGGTCATAACCACGTTTGAACTCGGTCAGGGCGCGCAACAGCTGCATCGCCTTGGACTGATCGATACCGATGGAGAAGAGGAACAGCATGTTGTAGGGGCCGGTCTTCTCGACCACGATGCCGCGCTCGTCCAGGAACTTGGAGACCAGTGAAGCAGGAATGCCCTTCTCCAGCAGTTGGCCGTCACGACCCATACCCGGGGTCAGCAGGGTGACCTTGATCGGATCCAGGTACATGTGGTTGTCATCGATGTCCTTGAAGCCGTGCCAGTCATCTTTCGGATCCAGCTTCCAGCACTCGACGGTGTCGATGTTGTCCGGCTGCCATACGTCGAAGAACCAGCCTTCGCTCTGATCACGCAGACGCTTGATCTCTTTGCGGAAGGAGATGGCGCGATCGATGGAGTCCTTGATCAGACGCTTGCCGGTGTTGCCACGCATCATGGCAGCAGAGATCTCGGTAGAGGCCACGATGCCGTACTGCGGCGAGGTGGAGGTGTGCATCATGAATGCTTCGTTGAAGGTCTCCTCCTCCACGTCCCCCTTGATGTGGATCATCGAGGCCTGGGAGAAGGCCGCCAGCAGCTTGTGGGTGGACTGGGTTTCGTAGAACACCTTGCCCGGCATCGCTTCACCGCTCATGCCGCACTTGCCTTCATAGATCGGGCTGAAGTTGGTGTAAGGCACCCAGGCACTGTCGAAGTGGATGTAAGGAGTATCCAGCGCTTCCTTGATGAAGCCGGTGTTGTAGAGCAGACCATCATAGGTGGAGTTGGTAACGACGGCGTAACGGGGAGCCTGGGCACCCGGTGTCGCGGCAACCTTGGCAGCTATGGTGTCGCGGCTGAATTCGCTCTGCGGGATACCACCCAGAATGCCGTAGGCGTTGCGGGTCGGACGGAAGTAGATCGGGGTCACGTCGTTCATCATCATCAGGTGAGTGAGCGACTTGTGGCAGTTACGGTCAACCAGCACTGTGCTGCCGGCTGGCGCGGAGTACATGCCGACGATCTTGTTGGCAGTGGAGGTGCCGTTGGTAACGATATAGGAGCGATCGGCGTTGAAGGTACGGGCGATGTACTCTTCGGCTTCCTTGTGCGGACCTGAGTGATCCAGCAGGGAGCCCAGCTCCGGCATGGAGATGGAGACGTCAGCCTTGAACGCGTTCGGGCCGTAGAAGTCATAGAAGATGCTGCCGGCCGGGCTCATCTGGAAGGCGGTACCGCCCATGTGACCCGGAGTACAGAAGGTGTATTTACCCTCTTCCACATACTTGAACAACGCCTTGGTGAACGGCGGCA
Organism: Aeromonas sp. R1-1; assembly: GCF_040908495.1. Taxonomy (NCBI): domain Bacteria; kingdom Pseudomonadati; phylum Pseudomonadota; class Gammaproteobacteria; order Aeromonadales; family Aeromonadaceae; genus Aeromonas; species Aeromonas sp. R1-1. The sequence continues at coordinate 6,011 of NZ_JBFODV010000266.1, forward strand.
GGATGGCGTCCTGATACTCCTGAGTGGCCTGACCCATCTTGAGGGCGATGTCGTCAGCCATGCCGAGACGGTACTCGAAGAAATGGACGTTCAGACGCAGGTCGGTCAGGTGAATGTCCAGGGTGGACTGGTCGTTGGCGAAGGCGAAGATCGGCAGCTTCTCGTTGCGATCGTGGATCTCCTTGCACAGACCCAGAGAGTATTTGTCCCAGTCGAAGATGGCGCCGCAAACGCGGGGGTTCTTCTCGATCAGTTTCAGCAGGTCGGCGACGTCGACCGGATAAACAACCTCGAAACCCTTGCGCTCGAGGGAGGCTTGCAGCTGGCGAATGGGTTCTTCTTTAAAGAAAACGCCCAGGTGGTTGAGGATGGCAATGATATTCATCGTAATGCTCCACACGTAAAGGGGCGCTCTCCATCAGGGATGGTGAGTGAAGAGCGCTCGGAAGATAAAAGGGGGAATTAGTTGCTGGGTTGTTCGTTCAGCAGGGCGTCGTGCTGACGCAGACCCTGTTTTTTGGCGTAGAACATCAGGATGATGAGCGACACCACGAAGGTAGCGGTGAGGTTGGAACCCTTGGCACCCATCAGGGCTACCAGACAGAAGACACAGGCCACACCGGAGAAGATCATGGCGCCGATGCTGCGGGAGGTCATGCCTTCAAAACGGATCAGGTTAATGCTGGAGTAGAAGTAGGGCAGCATGGTCAGCAGCACCGCATCTGTGGTCAGCACGTTGAAGAGATCGGCAGCGTGAGCGGACTGGGAGGTGAAGGCGGTCAGGCCAACCATCAGGGCAGTCATCTTCAGGGAGCCTAGGATCAGACCCTTCTTGGCCACGCCGTTCTTGTCCACTTCGCCGTAGATTTTCGGGAAGTTGCCGTCGTTGGCGGCACGCTTGCCCGCCTCGCCTACCAGCATCATCCAGGAACCGAGCGAGGTGAAGCAGGCCAGAGCGGTGAAGGCAGAAACAAACGGCGCAGACCAGCTACCGAAGATGGCGGAAGAGGCCATGGCAAACGGGGCGCCGGAGGCAGCCACTTCACCGGCCGGGAACATGCCGCTGATCACCTGGGTAGAGAGGATGTAGATAACACCCGCGATACCGGTACCCAGCATGGTAGCGAGCGGTACGGTACGCTTGGGGTTCTTCACCATGCCGGAAGAGACGGCGGCAGATTCAACACCGACGAAGGACCAGAGGCAGATCAGCACGGCGCTGATGACCGCATGCAGGTCGCTGCCGCTGGTGGTGTTCCAGTTCTGGCTGTAGACAGTGGCATCAAAATGACCCCAACCCATCACCGCAGTACCGACAACCGGCAGCAGGATCAGCACCAGACCCAGAGTACAGAGTCGGCTCACCCAGCTACCGCCAAGCAGGTTGACGAAAGTGAAGATCCAGACGGCAGCGATGGTGGCTGCGGCGGCCGGAATTGGGCTATTGAGAATGGGGAAGAAGACCGAGAGGTAGGAGACGCCGGTAATGGCGATGGCCAGGTTACCGATCCAGTTGGCGTGGTAATAGAGCACACCGGTCTGGAAACCGAACACCGGAGAGATCTCGCCAGCGTAAGCAATGGGGCCACCCTCTTGCGGGTTCTTGGTAGCAAGGCGGGCGAAGACAAAGGCGAGGCCCATGGCGCCTACCAGACAGATTGCCCAGCTAAAGACAGAGATGGAGCCGATGGTGGCCAGTGCCGAAGGCAGCAGCGCGATGCCACTCCCCATCATGTTGCCGGCCACCACACCTGTACAGGCGATAAGGCCAATCTTCTTGCTCGTATCTAGGGACATAAGATCTCCGGTTCTATAAAAGGTCGGGTCGTCACATACACATTTGGCGGAACGCCCCGCCAAAGAATGGGCACAGACTAGGCCTCTCATCCCCGGAAAACATAAAGACCAGCTAACGGATAAAAATATGAGGCAACTTTTTTCGCCGCCTCATTATTTTTGATAAAAATCATTTAAAAACAGCACCTTGACATCATTGCGCACCGCCATCTTGATAAAACCTTGATATCCTTCCGCCCCGTTTTTGCCCCTTGATAACCCCCTTATCTCGCCGTCTTGATATTTTTGGCCAGATAAACCCGGGATAAAGCAGATCCCATTGCGCCCCCTGCCCTTGCGGCCATTTGGAAGCCCTGCGGATCATCACCCTGAGTGGCCGCTCACCTCCTGCTTTCCCCTTCGCTCGGCTCATCACAATCCAGACTCAGAGGTAAAGCGCAATGGCGATAACAGGTAAGCAATGAGAAATGGGTCGAGACGGACAGCTTATCCCGTCGCCAACCATGAGCAGATGTCACAAGCTGCGCGCGCGGCGTAAAGCCGAACAAACGCGAGTGCAGCGAATGCCGCGTGCAAGACAAAGGCAGATAGTGGGGAGCTGCGGGGGATAAATCGGGCCGCACCAGAGCGACTATCCCCGGTGGCAAAGAAGCAGGATTGAGACAAGCAGAAACAGCACAGGCCGCCCGAAGGCAGCCTGTGGATGAGGTCGGCAACCGCACCGACCGGGGGAAAACCAACACTGCGGTGTTAGAAGAGCTTCACCTTGCTCTGGCCCAGCGCATTGAACAGAGCCGGAGTGAGGCTCTCCATATTGCTGTAGAAACCGAGCTGCTGGCAGAGCAGATAGGTCTGCTCGGTCGCCTCCATCAGGAAGGCCTGACTGTAGGCATCCCCCGCCGCCTCGGGGCGACCATCCAGCTCCGCCAGCTTGCCCTGCAGTATGTAGTAGAGCACCGAGCGGCCGCGACTCGCCGCCTTCTCCAGCAGATAGTTGGCCTGCTGTTGCTGGCCGTTGAGGATCGCCTGCAGGGTCAACGCCTCCCACACCCGAGCTGGCAGGGCGCCGCTGTTTTGCACCACGCTGGCGAGATGGGTGCCAATCCCCTGCAGCCGCTCGCTCTCGGATTTGCCCGCCAGAGTGGCCAGCGCCTCGCCCGCCAGATAGCGCTCCGCCAACAGCAGCGGCTGATCCGGATGGGCAATCAGCGCCTGCTCCAGCAGATCGATACCCCGCTTGAGGGCGACCGGATCCCGGCTGTTGATGTAGTACTGCGCCTCCATCATCGCCATCAGGGAGGCATCATCGGTCGGCCAGCCCATCCCCGGCTCGGCATCGGGCTGGTCGAGGGCACGCAGCAGATCCTGGCTGCTGGCCTGCAACACGCCGTGCACACTGTGGCGACTGAGCTGGTACTGATGGCTGAACAGCACTCGGTTGGTATTGATATTGCGATACTCCAGATCGAGATAGGTGCCGCGGGGCTGGCGGGTGACCCGTACACTCAGCTCCTTGCCGGGCATGATCCCCCCCATCAGAGTGGTGGCACCATACTGCACCCGCAGCGGCGTAGCCACCGCCACTTCCCCCATCAGGGCGCGGGTAATGCCATCGGCGAGGCGCACGTTCTCGTTGTTGTCATCCATGCCGGAGTGAAAGCGGAACACCAGCAGGTTGGGATCCAGCATGGCGTGTACCTGGGGGCTGGTGTGCTGGTAGCTGAGCATGCTGACAATGGCGATCAGCACGATGGCAACGAAGATATCGAAACTCACCATCTTCCAGCGGCTGCGAGCATCCTTGGCATGGGTGGAGATGGCGCGGGTCAGGGGCCCGGCGGGAAAAGGGGCGACATTGGGCAGTGCATCATCATCCTGCTCAGCCGCGGGCGGGCTCAGATCGGAGAGCGTCGGGTTGCCTGAGAGAGCGGTATTGACCGCGGGCGCGGGCTGCTCGTCCGCCATCACCACGGAAACCACCTGCAGCGGCCTTACCGGTGCCACCAACTTGTAGCCGCGCTTGGGTACGGTGACGATATAGTCGGTCGCATCGGTGCGACCATCTTTGAGGATCTTGCGCAGTTCGAAGATGGACTGGGTCACCACCTGATCGGTCACCTCGGCGCCATCCCACACCTCGTTGATCAGGGCATCGCGGCCAAACACGGTGCCGGCATTGTGGGCCAGAAACCGCAACAGATTGACCAGTCTGGGTTCGAGGTAGACCTCTCGGTCGGGGCGACACAACATGTTGTCGTCAACGCTCAGGGTCCAGTCGTGGATCTCAAAAACCGATTCGCTCATGATTCACTCGCTGCAGATGGTGACAATGCACGATGAGAGAGACGCAAAACCCGGGCTGACTGAACGGAACAAGGCGCTATCACCACAGGTGACAGATAAAAAGAGAACCGAAGCAATCACATCTCTGAGAGTCAGTCTGGCCAGGCCATCCTGTTTACGTCTGAAGGGCATCCTTGCGGGCATTCCGACCACCGGGATCGGAAGGGATCACTTTAAGCAAAACGGGAGCTGGATCCCACTTTTTTTGGCTATAAATCGCCGTTGAGTTGATCAGACACCGCACTTTTCGGCAAATAGCGTGCCAACTAGTACTCATATGAACATCCCGCATGCCGTAATCAAAAAGCCCTGAACATCAGGGCTTTCTCATTTCTTCGACCATCGGGGAGACGTTACTTCGCTACCGGAAGCACATCCTGCTGACGACTGCGGCGCAGATGACGCCGCCACAACGAGACGCCGCCGTAGCCAAGACTCAGCACCACCGCATAGAGCACCTGAGTGGCGAGCGCCACCAGCACCAGGGCGCAGAGCAGCACGCTTATCCCCGCCAGCCCCTTGCCCACCCCGCCGAGCAGACGCCAGCCCGCCGCCATGCAGAGCAGGTAGACCAGCACGAAATTGCCGTTGGCGTAGCGGATCAGCTCATCGAGCGGCAGTCGCAGCCAGATGATCAGGGTGATGCAGAGCAGACAGATAGCGAGCACCAGAGTGAGCGCCCGCAGCGGCGCGCCGCGCGCGGTGAGCACGGCCAGCGAGGGGGGCAACTTGCCTTCCCGCGCCATGCTCCAGATCAGCCGGGCAAAGCCCTGAATGTAGATATTGATGCTGGCAAAGCAGGAGAGGTAGCCGAGCACCGCCACCAGCCACTTGGCGGTGGGGCCGAACAGCAGCGCCAGCAGGGAGGGGATGGCGGTAGCGTTTTTCGCCTCATCGCCGTAGAGGCCGTATTTGAGCACCACCAGCGAGTGTACCCAGTAGATGAGCCCCGCTAGCAGCACACCGCCGAGCAGGGCGATGGGGTAGTCCCGCTCCGGCCGCTTGAACTCCTCCCCCATGTGGGCGAAGGCTTCCAGCCCGACGAAACACCAGAACATCACCGCCAGCGCGGTGGCC
>NZ_JBFODV010000267.1:0-1769 GCF_040908495.1 Aeromonas sp. R1-1
GGTGGCATTACCGAGGCAGCAGCTGGTGCAGCCAGCCCCTACCTGGCGCAGATGGTCAAGCAACAAACCGATGATGGCCCGTCCCGTGTGATGGCCCACGCGCTGGTACAGGGGGCTCTGGCTGCCGCTCAGAACAAAAATGCCATGGTCGGTGCAACCGGTGCTGCCACGGGCGAGTTGGTTGGCATGATGGCGACCGAGCTTTACCAGAAGAACGCCAGCCAGCTATCTGAATCGGAGAAGGAGACCGTTTCCACCCTTGCCACCCTGGCAGCAGGCTTGGCGGGTGGCCTCACCGGCGACAGCACCGCCAGCGCACTAGCAGGAGCCCAGACCGGCAAGACAGTGGTGGAGAATAACTGGTTAAGCGAAACTGAGTCCCGGCAATTTGATAAAGAGTTATCTGACTGCAAAAAGTCCGGAGGTGACTGCAGTAAAGTTATTGAAAAATACATTGATAAAAGCAACGAAAACAGTAAAAAGCTGGCTAACTCCTGTACTGGAGGTGGTGTGACCTGTATCTCTTGGGAAGAGCTTATTCAGGCCAATACCAATGTTGCGATGGATGCAGATCCCCAACAAATCAGACTGAGTAAGAAATTGAAAGACCCGGATGCAGCAGCAATAGTGAAATATCTAAACGGGACGGACCTGAAATTCCTGAAGGATAATATTACGACAGGTGATCGAGTTATGGATGTGGTATTGACCCCTACCTCTTGGCCGGTCGCACTAATGGGAGGGAAAGCGATTATTACCAATGCTGCTAATAATTCTAAGGAACTGCTTATTGCAGTGGGTATGGGGGCAAGTATAGGCGCAGGTGTCCAGTATAGTACTACCGGAAAAGTGAGCCTCTCAGATCTGCTCGGTGCTGGTTTAGTAGGGGCAATCACAGCCGGAAAGGGATATAACCCCACAATGGCATGGAATGCTGCGGGCGGTTATTATCAAGCAGAAATCAATGGGGATGATCCATTTATGGCAGCCCTGCTGAGTAAAGCAGGCGCATCGGTTGGCTATGCATCTGGTAACGTTTTAAAAATACCATTTGACAAAAAACTGAATCCAATATCAAAGCAGTATGAGTGGGCCCCGACCGGTGTATGGACCATAACAAAACCCGTCCCGCAACACCCATTACCATCGATAATGGGTAACGTCGGAGACTCTGTAGCTTCCAGTCTATTTACTGAAGGGTCGAGTGAAGCTTTGAAAAATAAAAATGGAAAGAAATGATGAATATCAAATTTAGGTCTATAATTTCTTTGCTTTACCTGTGTTTGAGTATGTTTATTGCGTTTTTTATAATGGCTGTATTGTTCAACCTTCTTGGGTATTGGGTTGGAGGAGGACATGAAATATTATATTTTTTTGTTGGTAAATTATTTACTTATTTTAAGGTTGGTTTTGTTGGAATGCTAGCAGGAGTACCTTTATGGTTTTTCTACTATCGCTGAGGGTACTGACAACTTAACTTGACTACCAATGAGAGAGCTCCAAATGAGTTGCCATGGTCAGTGAAACCCGCAGGGCCGTAAGCTCGAGCGATTAGCGACGCGTAATCGGGCGTTAGCGAAGAAGGTATCGGGCTCAGCGTGTTTGCCAACCTCAACGCTGCCAAGGGCAAGGAGCTGGGCAACTCGGGTCGCTATACCGAAACCACCCTCACCACGGGCGATACCCTGACCCTCACATCAGGGCGGGATGCCACCCTGCTGGGGGCGCAGGTCAGTGGTGACAAGGTCAAGGCCGATATCGGCCGCAAC
>NZ_JBFODV010000268.1:0-8722 GCF_040908495.1 Aeromonas sp. R1-1
CAGACATTGAAAATCAAAAATTGTTTTTGATGCTCGATGCTGTGAGTGCCCACACAGATTGCTTGATTCAAATTGTTAAAGAGCGACGCAACAGTTCGTTGCTGCGGGAGTGGAATTCTACTCAACCGCTTTCTCGAGTCAAGCCTTATTTTCAAAGGCTTTTCGAGGTTACCGACGAGGTTGTTTGCGTTGCCGCTTGCCCTGTCGATGGAGGCGCATTATAGGGATCTGGATCACGCTTGCAAGGGTGTTTTCGAATTAAATTCGCATTTTTGGTTCAACCGTTCACTAATCACCCAAAAAGCGCATTTATCCTGCAACAACACACCCGTTTGGCGAGCTCGCTATCCTCTAGATGGCGTGGCGGTGTTAGCAGATCAAGGTTGTGGCGATTTGGTCTCTCTACATCTATATGCATGGTGATCGAGGTCACGCCTTCGGGTAACATAGCGCCCCTTTGCGATTCACACACTCTTGGGCTTTGGAGAGTTTAATGCCTTTTGCACTTGGCCAGCGTTGGATTAGTGATACAGAGACGGATCTGGGGTTGGGGACTGTCGTTGCTGTTGAAGGACGCATGGTTACCCTGTTGTTTCCGGCTACCGGTGAAAACCGCATGTATGCCAAAGAAGAGGCGCCGGTCACCCGGGTCAGCTTCAATGTGGGCGATCAGATCACCAGTCACGAAGACTGGACCATGACGGTCGAAGAAGTGCAGGAGAAAGACGGCCTGCTTATATATGTAGGTGTGCGCACTGACAATAATGAGCCCGTTGCCCTCAAGGAAGTGTTTCTCAACAACTTTATCAAGTTCAACAAGCCGCAGGATCGCCTGTTCGCCGGTCAGATCGATCGGATGTCCCGCTTCACCCTGCGCTACGAAGCGCTGGTCAACCAGCACCAGCGTCGTCGCAACCCGACTCGTGGTCTGGCCGGTGGCCGGGTCAGCCTGATCCCGCACCAGCTCTATATTGCCCATGAAGTGGGTCACCGCTACGCTCCGCGCGTACTGCTGGCCGATGAGGTTGGCCTGGGCAAGACCATCGAAGCGGGCATGATCATTCATCAGCAGCTGCTCTCCGGCCGCGCCCATCGCGTGCTCATTCTGCTGCCCGAGACGCTCCAGCACCAATGGCTGGTCGAAATGCTGCGCCGTTTCAACCTGCACTTCTCCCTGTTTGACGAGGAGCGCTGCATCGAGGCGTTTGCCGATGCGGAGAACCCCTTCGAGACCGAACAGCTGGTGATCTGCAGCCTCGACTTCCTGCGCAAGAAGCGTCGTCGCTTCGAGCAGGTGCTGGAAGCCGAGTGGGATCTGCTGGTTGTCGACGAAGCCCACCATCTGGAGTGGAGTGAAGAGGCGCCGAGCCGTGCCTATGAAATGGTGGAAGCGCTGGCCGAACAGGTGCCGGGCGTGCTGCTGCTGACTGCGACACCGGATCAGCTGGGCCACCAGAGCCACTTTGCCCGTCTGCGCCTGCTCGATCCCGAACGTTTCTACGACTACGAGGCTTTCCTCGCCGAGGAGCAGGCCTATGGTCAGGTCGCCAGCGCCGCACAAGAGCTGCTGGATGGCGAGACCCTGAGCGATGAAGCCAGACAGATCCTCGCCAGCCAGCTGGAAGGGCTGGACTTGCGCGATGCTGAGGCCCGCCAGCAGGCAGTCGCCAAGCTGCTGGACCAGCACGGCACCGGCCGGGTGCTGTTCCGTAACAGCCGCGCCAATATTCAGGGCTTCCCCGAGCGTCACCTCAACGTCTACCCTATGCCGCTGCCGGAGCAGTACAAGACTGCCATCAAGGTGATGGGCATGATGGGTGGTAACGGTGGCGATCTGCAGACTCGTGCCCTGCGCTACCTCTATCCCGAGAAGATCTTCCAGCAGTTCGAAGGCGACAACGCCACCTGGACCCAGTTCGACCCGCGCGTAGAATGGTTGCTGGAGGTGCTGCTCTCAGCCCGCCAGCAGAAGGTGCTGGTGATCTGCTCCGAAGCGGCGACCGCCATCGCGCTGGAAGAGGCGCTGCGTACCCGTGAAGGGATCCGTGGTGCCGTGTTCCACGAAGGGATGTCGATCCTCGAGCGGGACAAGGCCTCCGCCTATTTCGCCCAGCAAGAGGGTGGCGCCCAAGTGCTGCTCTGCTCCGAGATCGGTTCAGAAGGACGCAACTTCCAGTTTGCCAGTCATCTGGTGCTGTTCGATCTGCCGCTCAATCCGGACCTGCTGGAACAACGTATCGGCCGACTGGATCGTATCGGTCAGCAGAATACCGTCGAGATCCACGTTCCCTATCTGGAAGGGACTGCCCAGCGCGCCCTGCAGCTCTGGTATCACGATGGTCTGGACGCGTTCGAGCAGACCTGCCCGACTGCCCGCCCGGTATTCGAAGCGGTACGTGAAGAGCTGTTCGAGCTGCTGGCCGCCAACACCGGCGATCAGGCGGCACTCGACGTCCTGCTGGTCAAGACCCGCGAACTGCACGAGCCGCTCAAGGCCCGACTGGAGCAGGGCCGCGATCGCCTGCTGGAGATCCACTCCAGCGGTGGCGCCGCCGCCCAGCAGTTGGTCGACAAGCTGGCCGCCGAAGATGACGACACCGGCATGATCTCCTTTGCCCTCAAGATGTTCGACGAGATCGGCGTCAATCAGGATGACCGTGGCGAGAACGCGCTGGTGCTGACTCCCGGTGATCATATGCTGGTTTCCAGCTTCCCAGGCCTGCCGCAAGATGGCATGACCATCACCTTCGATCGCAACACCGCCCTGTCGCGGGATGACATGGCGCTGCTCTCCTGGGATCACCCCATGATGCGCGGCGGTATCGATCTTATCCTGGGCTCCGAGATCGGTGCCACCTCGGTCGCACTGCTCAAGAACAAGGCGCTGCCCATCGGCTCCATCCTGCTTGAGCTGATCTTCGTTGCCGAGTCTGCAGCCCATCCCCAGCTCTACCGCTTCATGCCGCCGACGCCGATCCGTCTGCTGATGGACAAGAACGGCCAGAATCTGGGTGAGAAGGTGGCGTTCGATGCCTTCAACCGTCAGCTGACTCCAGTCAACCGCCACCTCGGCAGCAAGCTCGTGACTGCATCCCAGCCGGTGATCCACGGTCTGATTGGCAAGGGCCAGGCCATTGCCGAAGAGCTGAAAGCCGGGATTGTCGACAAGGCCCGCGCCCAGATGGCGCAGACCCTGCAGCAGGATCTGGATCGTCTGGAAGCGCTCAAGGCGGTCAACCCGAACGTGCGCGACAGCGAACTGGATTATCTGCGCAATCTGCAGGCAGAATTGCACCACCTGATCGATCAGACCCAACTCAAGCTGGATGCCATCCGCTTTATCGTGGTTACCCATAACTGATGGGGGCTTGCCCCCACCTTCTGATGCGAGACATTTATGTTTGAATACTCACCGCCTCTGGAACCCTGGCTCGATATCCTGTTCAAGGACAAGGACATCATGGTGGTCAACAAGCCCACTGGCCTACTAAGCGTCCCCGGGCGCGGCCCCGAGAATGAAGACAGCGTCCTGCATCGGGTGAAACAGCAACACCCCAAGGCGGCAGCAGCTCATCGCCTCGACATGTCCACCACGGGCGTCATTGTCATTCCCCTCAATCCCAACTCTCATCGGGAGCTGAGCCGACAATTTCGCGAGCGGGAGACCGAGAAGCACTACCTCGCCTGGGTGTGGGGTGAGCCGGAGGCAGAGTCGGGTCAGGTAGATCTGCCGCTCTGCGTCGACTGGCCCAACCGCCCGAAACAGAAGGTGGATCACGAAGAGGGGCGTCACGCCCTGACCCTGTGGCAGAAACTGAAGGTGGAGAACGGCAACAGTCTGATCAAGCTGACCCCCATCACAGGTCGCTCGCACCAGTTGCGCGTCCATATGCTGGAGCTGGGGCACCCGATCCTGGGTGACAACCTCTATGCTCATCCGGATGCGCTGGCGGCAGCGCCCCATCTCTACCTTCATGCGGCCAGCCTGACCATCAGCCATCCCCGCAGTGGCGAGCGGATGACCTTCGAGGCGCCAGCTCCTTTCCCGGTCTAATCCCGCAAATCGCAGAGATAAAAAAGCCCCCATCGCAAGATGGGGGCTTTTTCATTAGGGTCAGACGCGAATATCGATCTTGCTTCCCAGAGAAGCGCTGGCCGATGTCGGTGCAACCGGCGCTGATTGCGCTGCGTTTTGCAGCAGCTTCAGCGCAGCTTCGCCCTCTTGGGTCTGCTGTTTCTTGGCCAGACTGGCCGTCATCAGAGCAGAACCAAACGACGCATTTGCAGAACTTGATATATCCATAGGGTTCCTCCTGCACTCAACAGTATCGGCCAAGCGGCCCCGAACATAAGCACTGAATGCAAAACAATCTGAAAGTCGCTTTTCTATCAGTCAGATAGCAATTGCATTCATGGCCCCTGCTCACCGCTGGATGACGCCTTCAAGCTCCTGTGCCGTCATCGGCCGAAGCACCTTGCAAGGGTTGCCAGCCGCCACCACGTTGGCGGGCACATCTTTGGTCACCACCGAACCGGCACCTATGACGCTGTTGTCACCGATAGTGACGCCGGGACAGATGACGACGCTGCCGCCGATCCAGACGTTGTGACCGATCCGTACCGGCTTGCCGAACTCGACCCCCCTGATACGCGCTGCCACCACCACCGGGTGAGCGGCGGTGTAGATCTGCACCCCGGGCGCCAGCAGCACGTTGTCGCCGATGTGCACCTCACAGACGTCGAGGATGGTGCAATTGACGTTGGCGTAGAAGTTCTCGCCGACGAAGATATTGGTGCCATAGTCGCAGAAGAACGGAGGATTGATGGCGCACTCCTGGCCGCGTCTACCGAGCAGCTCGTGCAGCAAAGCATCCCGCACCGGTTTCTCCTGCCAGCTGGTGTTGAAGGTGTAATAGAGCCGGCGGCAGCGCTCGCGCGCCGCTTTCAGCTCGGGGTCAGCCGCGTCATAGGGCTCCCCCGCCACCATCTTCTGCCACTCGGCAGCGCGCACCAACTTCTCCATTACCTACTCCATCAGCCAGATCAGGGATTCATAAGGGCGCAGCATACCCGACTGCGGTTGGGCCGGACTATCGGGGTAGTTGCCGAGCAGCAGCCGACCTTGCCCGCTTTGCAGCTCGGCAGGCAAGGCACACTCCACCGGCTCACCGTAGAAGTTGCTCACCACCAGCAGGGTCTGACCGTTGGCACGGCGGGCATAGGCCCAGATCTGCGGGTGCCCGGCCAGTAGTTCCTGATAATCCCCCACAGTGAAGATGGGGTGCGCCTTGCGAATGGCGATGAGATCCCGATAATGCCAGAACACCGAGTGCTGGTCGGCCAGCGCCGCCTCGGCGTTGATCTCGGGATAGTTGGCGGCAGGCTTGAGCCAGGGCGTCCCGCTGGTGAAACCTGCATTGGCCGCTGCGCTCCACTGCATCGGCGTGCGCGAGTTGTCGCGGGACTTGGCGCCGAGAATGGCGAGGATCTCGGCCTCGCTCATCCCTTCCGCCAGCTTGATGGCGAAGATGTTGCGGCTCTCCACATCCTGATAGTCATCGATGTGCTGATAGCCGGGGTTGGTCATGCCGATCTCCTCCCCCTGATAGATGTAGGGGGTGCCTTGCAGGCCGTGCAGCGTACTGGCCAGCATCTTGGCGGCCACGACCCGATGCTCACCCTCATCGCCGAAACGGGAGACGATGCGCGGCTGATCGTGGTTGCACCAGAACAGCGCCGACCACCCCTTGCCGTGCATACCGCTCTGCCAGTGGTTGAAGATGCGCTTGAGTTCGAGGAAATCGAACGGCGCCTTGGTCCACTTGTCGCCGTTGGGGTAATCCACCTTGAGGTGGTGGAAGTTGAACACCATGGAGAGCTCGGAGCCATCCAGTGCGCCATAGCGCTGGCAGTGCTCCAGCGAAGTAGAGGACATCTCCCCCACCGTCATGGCGCCGACAGGAGCAAACACATCGCAGCTCACATCCTGCAGGAATTCGTGGATGCGCGGCCCGTCGGTGTAGAAGCGGCGGCCATCGCCAATATCGTCGTTCGGGAAGGTCTGATCCTTGGAGATAAGGTTGATAACGTCGAGCCGGAACCCATCCACCCCCTTCTTGGCCCAGAAGTGAATGATGTTTTTCACCTCGGCGCGCACCGCCGGATTTTCCCAGTTGAGATCCGCCTGCTCGCGGGCAAACAGGTGCAGGTAGTACTGGCCGGTGGCTGAGTCCAGCTCCCAGGCGCTGCCACCAAACTTGGATTGCCAGTTGTTGGGCACGCCGCCATCCACCGGATCGCGCCAGATGTAGTAGTCGCGGTAGGGGCTGTTTTTATCCCCCAGCGCCGACTTGAACCAGGCGTGCTCGGTGGAGGTGTGGTTGACCACGATATCCATCACGATGCGGATGTCGCGCGCGTGGGCGGCGGCCAGCAGCGCCTCGAAATCAGCCATGGTGCCGTAGGCGGGGTCGATGGCGTAGTAGTCGGCGATGTCGTAGCCGTTGTCCACCTGCGGCGAGACGTAAACCGGGGTCAGCCAGAGGGCATCGACCCCCAGCGTCTTTAGGTAATCGAGGCGGGCCATGATCCCCTTGAGGTCGCCGGAGCCACGGGCAGCGGAATCCTGAAAGCTCTTGGGGTAAATCTGGTAAATCACGGCACTCTGCCACCAGGGTGTTTGGCTCATGGGTCTTTCTCTTGTCTCGAATATGAAATGGAGAGGGCGACCCGCGGGTCGCCCTGATAATCATTGTCAGGCGCTGGCTTGGGTCAACTTGCCAGCGGCTTGCTGGCGCTTGTAGACCAGCAGGGTCAGCACCACCGGCACCACGATGGCGACCAGCATGGCGATGGCAAATACCGCCCAGTATTGCGGCTGGATGGAAAGGATGCCCGGCAGGCCGCCCACCCCGATGCCGTTGGCCATCACCCCGGCGAAACCGCAGATGAGGGCGGCAAGGCTGGAACCCACCATGGCGCACAGCATGGGGAACTTGTACTTGAGGTTGATGCCGTACATGGCTGGTTCGGTCACCCCGAGATAGGCGGAGATGGCGGCAGGCACGGAGATTTCCCGTTCGTTCTCCTTGCGGCTAATCAGAATGATGCCGACGACCGCAGAAGCCTGAGCGATGTTGGAGAGGGCGATCAGCGGCCAAATCGGGGTGCCACCCATGCTCTGCATCAGCTGCAGATCCACTGCGTTGGTGGTGTGGTGGATACCGGTAATGACCAGCGGTGCATAGAGGAAACCGAACAGGGCAGCGCCGATGGGAGCGAAGGAGCCAGTCATGGCGGCCTTGGCAGCGAAACCGACGCCATCACCAATCCAGCGACCGAACGGGCCGATAAAGGCGTGGGCCACGATCACTGCCAGCAGCAGCGAGACAAACGGCACAATCACCAGATATAGGTAAGCCGGAATGATCCGCTTGAGGTTGGTCTCCACCCAGGCGAGGAAGACACCCGCCAGCAGCGCCGGAATGACCTGTGCCTGATAGCCCACCTTCTGGATCACGAACAGGCCGAAGTCCCACACCTCGGGAGTCTGCTGGCCGATGCCGTAGGCGTTCATCAACTGCGGTGACACCAGCGTCACCCCCAGCACGATACCCAGGATCTCGGAGCCGCCCATCTTCTTCACTGCAGACCAGCAAACACCAACCGGCAGGAAGTGGAAAATCGCCTCGCCCAGCAGCCAGAGGAAGGCGTGTACCTGAGCCCAGAACTGGCTGATCTCGGTGAGGGTGTGAGTGCCATCGTCGAACATCTTGATGTCGCCGATGACGTTGCGAAAGCCCAGGATCAGACCGCCGGTGATTATGGCGGGCAGCAGCGGAACGAAGATCTCCGCCAGATGGGAAATGCCCCGCTCCAGCGGGTTCATGTTCTGGCGCGCCGCCTGCTTGGCGGTCTCCTTGCTGCCACCGCTGACGCCGAGCTGCTCGGTCAGCGCCTTGTACCACTGCTCCACCTCGTTGCCGATCACCACCTGGAATTGACCGCCCTGGGTGAAGCTTCCCTTCACCGCCGGGATGGTTTCGATGGCCTTGCTGTCGGCCTTGGCCGGATCGTTCAGGACGAAGCGCAACCGGGTCAGACAGTGGCTGACGGTGGCGATGTTCTCCTTGCCGCCGATCTTGTCGATCAGGGTGGCAAGCTGCTGTGCGTTGATCTTGGACATGGGTCTTCCCTCTGTGACGCCATTGAATAGTGGTCTGTATCGCCCTTTTGAGCCAGTCTGTCGGCCTGAGCGTTTTTGGTATCGTTCCCATTTAGCATGCCGACAATCTGGCCAGATCGAAATGGGAACGTTCCCAATTCGTGGCCAGCGTCACAAAAAGCACGCTTTTTGTTCAGTCCGGAGTGATGGGGCTCACAGGGTTCGGCAGGGGGCGATTGTCACCAACGGAGGCTGAGCCTGCTCAATCTGGCCGAGCAGCTGCCGCGCCGCCTGCTCCCCTGCCCCCTTGTAACCGAGATCCAGAGTGAGGGCGTTGGGGAAGAGGAAGGTGAACATGGGGTTGTTGCCAAGGCCGGTCACCAGCACCTCGCTACGCCCCTGCTCTTGCAGGTATTTTGCCGCACCGATGGCGAGGGTGTCGCTGGCGCAGACCAGTGCGCCGGTGGTCGGGGTGAGCAGCTCCGCAGCCAACCGGTAGCCGCTCTGCAGGCTGAGGTCGCCGAGGGCGCTGCGCGCCGCCAGCCCCTGCTCGGCGCA
>NZ_JBFODV010000269.1:0-4904 GCF_040908495.1 Aeromonas sp. R1-1
GGTACTGGGTTATTTCCCCGAGTATCTCGACCCCAAGAGCAGCTGCCTCTTCTCCGACCCCATAGGTAACGGCCCTCTCGGGTTTGCCCAGCGAGCCGATCAGCCGGTCACCTGGCAGAGCCTTGATGACCTCAAGGGCAAGAGAATTGGTGTCGTCACCGGCTATGTGAATACCACCGAGTTCGACGAAAAAGTGGCCAGCAAGGCGCTCTCGGCTGACGCCACCAGCTCGGACAGCCAGAACCTGCTCAAGCTCGGCAACGGTCGGCTCGATCTGGCGGTCATCGACCAGAATGTGATGACCTATCTGCTGGAAAGCGATCCCCAACTCAAGGACGTTGCCGCCAACCTCGGCTTCAATGGCAAGATCCTCGAGGACAAGTCCCTCCACGTCTGCTTTACCAACTCCGCCAAGGGGAAAGAGGCGCGGGACAAATTCAACAAGGCGCTGGCCAGCGACGAGGTGAAGAAGCTGATGAAGTAGCGATACCGCATCCGCTCACCACCCCAAATAGCCATAAAAAAAGCCGCCTCTTGCGAGGCGGCTTCTTCATTCAACTTGGTAACCGGGGTTATCAGGCAATCAGCTTGTAGATGATACCGGACATGGCGATCAGGCCGATGATGGTCACGAAGCCGTTGCTGATGTTGCCAGCGTATTTGCGCATGGCCGGAACCTTGGTGATGGCGTACATCGGCATCAGGAACAGCAGCATTGCGATGATCGGGCCGCCCAGGTCTTCAATCATGCCGAGGATGCTCGGGTTGATGGTAGCGATGGCCCAGGTGGTCAGGATCATGAAGATCGCGGTCACTTTGTTCAGCTGCTTGACGTCAACGTTCTTGCCCTTTTCACGCAGAGCCTTGGCCATCAGGCCGTTCATGCCCTCTTGCGCCCCCAGGTAGTGACCCAGGAAGGATTTGCTGATAGCAACCATGGCGATCAGCGGAGCCACAGTGGCGATAACCGGGTTGTCGAAGTGGTTGGCCAGATAGGACAGGATGGAGATGTTCTGTTCTTTGGCAGCAGCCAGGTCAGCCGGGGAGAGGCTCAGTACGCAGCTGAATACGAAGAACATAACGGTCATCACCATCATGACGTGGGCGCCCAGCAGGATGTTGCTGCACTTCTTCTCGGCGTTCTCACCGTAACGACCTTTGTTGTCCACCGCGAAGGAGGAGATGATCGGGGAGTGGTTGAAGGAGAACACCATTACCGGGATAGCCAGCCACAGAGTCTTGATGAAGTCGCCGTTGAAGGCATCACCCAGCGCCGGAGCTTCAGTGATGATGGCACCGTTCCAGTGCGGGATCAGGTAGAGCGCCAGGCCCATCAGGGTGAGCACGAACGGGAATACCAGCACGCTCATCGCTTTGACGATAACCTGGCCGCCGAGGCGAACGATCGCCATCAGACCCAGGATCAACGCCAGAGACAGGATGGCACGGGGAGGTGCAGTCATGCCCAGCTGGTGAACCATCAGGCTCTCAACGGTGTTGGTGATGGCTACTGAATACATCAGCAGGATCGGGTAGATGGCAAAGAAGTAGAGCAGGGTGATGAACTTGCCTGCGGTCTTGCCGAAGTGCTCTTCTACTACCTCGGTGATGTCGCCATCACGGGTAGAACCGGACAGCACGAAGCGGGTCAGGCCACGGTGGGCGAAGAAGGTCAGCGGCAGGGCCAGGATCAGCATGGCAACCAGCGGCCACAGGCCACCTACACCGGCGTTGATCGGCAGGAAGAGCACACCGGCACCGATTGCGGTACCGTACAGACCCAGCATCCAGACCACATCGGCCTTGTTGATGCCACGAGCGGCGTTGCTGGCTACACGACCATCAGCTGCAATATTCATGTCAGACATAAGTTGTTCCTGTCATCTAGGAAAAATGGGATTCTTGTTCATTCGGGCCTTGGCCCGGTTCCATCTCCCTGGAACGCCTGCTCTTCTTCCCTGTAGCTCTCACGCCCCGGCTATCTGGTCATCACTCCATGTAACAACAAGAATGCAACAAACAACGGCATGAGTTTTTGACTCTGAGGGGGGACACCTGCTCGCCTTAACAACTCGACAACATGCGTCTCTCTCGATGGGGTGACTTTAATTAAATGACCTTATTAATCACAGCGTTTTTTTGAATTAATCAACCAAAGTTTGATTCGAGTCGCCTTTCGGACGACTAAGATCACACTCAAGGCGCCTGATTGTGAGTTTTTTTTAACATTTAAAATTAGTTTCATTGGATTCAATGATTTTTGATTGTTTACACTTTTAAAACAAACAGCCCTTTTCGGGTGGATTGTGTGCAGCATCCCCTTGGCGTACCCTTGTAACTCACGCCTTTTTGTTGACTCAAGATGACCATCACCCGTACCGATCTCGCCGAACTGGCGGTGTTTGCCGCCGTCGCCCGCCACCGCAGTTTCAGCAAGGCTGCCCTCGAACTCGGCGTCTCCGCCTCCGCCCTCAGTCACAGTCTGAAAGGAATGGAGGAGCGACTGGGGGTGCGGCTGCTCAACCGCAGTACCCGGGCCGTGGTGCCGACTGAAGCTGGCCAACGGCTGCTCAAGCAGTTGCTCCCCACCCTCAATACTCTGGAGGAGGCGCTCGCCGAGCTGGCCCGCAACAGCGATGAACCGGTGGGTCGACTCAAGCTCTGCGCCCCGCGCGGCGCCATCGACAGCCTGCTGGCACCGGTACTCATCGACTATCTGGCCCGTTATCCGCGGATGCAGGTGGAGGTAGTGGAGCAGGAGCTGATGCCGCGCATGATCGAGGATGGCTTCGATGCCGCCCTCTTTTACGGGGACCTGCTGCCCAAGGAGATGATCGCCATTCCGCTCGGGCCGCCCCAGCGCTATCTGGTGGTGGGCTCTCCCGCCTATCTGGCGCAGAACGGCACGCCGGAGCACCCGAGCGAGCTGAGCCGCCACGCCTGCATCGGCTATCGCCTCACCCCGCACCACCACTACCGCTGGGCCTTTGCCGCCGATGGCAACCTGCTGGAAATAGAAGTCACCGGGCCGCTCACCACCAGCACGCCGGCCCTCTATCTGGGCGCTGCCGAGGCGGGGTTGGGGCTGGCCTACTGCCTTGAGGAGGAAGTGAGCCAGAAGGTTGCGGAGGGGAGACTCATCACGGTGCTGGAGCCCTGGAGCCCCACCTTTGCCGGCTTCTATCTCTTCTATCCGAGCCGCCATCAGCTTGGCAGCGGGCTGCGCATCCTGATCGACATGCTCAAGGCGCACTATCAAAACAGCGGATTGATGAGTAATACTCAGCAATTCATCAAGTAGAAACCGGATTATCACCAAAAAAGTATTAATCTAGACTAACTGTTCGATAACCGAGCACATCGAGAGAACAGATATGTCTGCCTACTTCACATTACGGCAACGGGCCATGACCCGTCGCTTCTGGGCTTACGCCCTCCCCTCCATTCTTGCCATGCTGGTCTCGGGGGCCTACTACCTCATCGACGGCATCTTCGTCGGCCACTATGTCGGCGCCGCTGGCCTCGCCGGGATCAACCTGGTCTATCCGGTCATCATGGTGCTGATTGGTCTGGCCGCCATGATCAGCATGGGCGCCGCTACCGGCATCTCCTACCAACAGGGCGCCCGCAACTTTGCACTGGCGCGCAAGACGCTGGTCAACGCCCTCTGGCTACTGCTGGTGCTCGGTATCACCGCCCCCATCCTGCTCTATTACCTCCACACCGATATTCTGCTGGGGCTCGGCATCGAGCAGGGCACCGAGACCTGGAAACAGGCGAGCGACTACCTCACCTGGATTGGCGGCGGTACCCTGCTGCTGGCCAGCAATCTGGCGGTCCCCTATCTGCTGCGCAACGATGGCCGCCCGAAACTGGCCATGGTGCTGGTGAGCAGCGGCGCCGTGCTCAATATCATCCTCAACTACATCATGGTGGGTCTGCTGGGGCTGGGACTGATCGGGACCGCGCAAGCCACCCTGATGGCAGAGGGTGCGGTGAGCCTGATCGGCCTTGGCTACTTCTTTACCCCCTGGGCGCGGCTTCGCCTCAGCTGGCGAGATCTGGTGCCCAACCTCCCCGCCATGCCACACCTGCTCTTTACCGGCCTTCCGAGCCTGATTGCCCAGTTCAACCTCGGCCTGCTGCTGATGCTGCACAATAGCCAGCTGATGGTGTATGGCAATGTGAAGGATCTGGCGGGCTTTACCGTAGCCGGTTACACCGAGGCGGTCTTTATCGTCATCCTGCAAGGGCTGGCGTTCGGCATTCAGCCGCTTATCAGCAAGGCTGCGGGGGCCAAGCGCCACCGCAACCTCAAGTACCTGATGGAGATGGGGCTCAAGTTCACCTTTATCTACGGCATGCTGGTGTGGCTCACCATCCAGCTGCTGCCGGGACAGGTCGCCATGCTCTATACCGGCGACAAGGATCCCGAACTGCTGGCCGCTGCCATCAGCAGCCTGACCCTCAACCTCGGCGCCATTCCGCTGGAGGGGATCATCATGTTCGGCATCGTGCTGCTGCAATCCATGGCGCGTACCCGTCAGGCGCTGGTCATCTCCATTGCCAAAACCGTGTTGCTGCTGCCGCTCATCTTCCTGCTGCCGCAACTGTGGGGCCGTGATGGGGTGCTGATGGCCCAGCCCGCGACCGTGCTGCTGCTCACCCTGCCGCTCTGCTGGCTGCTGTGGCGCGAGTGGCTGCGCCTGAAGATGGCCTGCGCGCCAAAAGCCAAACAGCGCCCACAACCGGCCCGCGCACGCGCCGCCGTCCAGCTGGCCCGTTAAGGCCACCCATCCCGCGTAGCAATAAAAAAGGTTATGTCCCAATTACGTGTTGCATGGGGCGCCCCAGCGCCTCATGCAAACATGTTTTGATATTTACGCCTTTTCCGTAACGCTCCA
>NZ_JBFODV010000027.1:0-2646 GCF_040908495.1 Aeromonas sp. R1-1
GCTGGAGCGTTACGGGAGGGGGGTGAATATCAAAGCATGTTTGCATGAGGCGCTGGGGCGCCCCATGCAACACGTAATTGGGACATAGCCTTTTCTTTTCGGTTCCGCTCTGCTCTAATTCAGCCACTGTTTTTTCTGAGAGATCAATGAGATGATCGAGTTTCTCCGCCGTATTGCCGCCCATCGGCTGGCTTGGGGCCTGTTGGCAGCATCAGCCCTGTTCCTCGAGTTGTGCGCCCTCTTCTTCCAGCATGTGCTGGGCCTCTCCCCGTGCGTGATGTGCGTTTACGAACGGTTGGCGACCCTGGGGGTGCTTGCCGCCGGTCTGCTCGGCATGGTGGCGCCGGATAAGTGGTATGTTCGCTGGAGTGCCATGTTGCTGTGGGGCTACAGTGCCTTCCGCGGCTTCCAGCTGGCCCTCAAGCATGTGGACTATCAGGTCAACCCCTCCCCGTTCAACGTCTGCAGCCCGTTTGCCGACTTCCCGAGCTGGGCTCCGCTCGATCAGTGGCTCCCCTGGCTCTTTATGCCGGAAGGGGATTGTGCCCAGATCACCTGGCAGTTCTTCGGTTACTCCATGCCCCAGTGGCTGGTTGTCATCTTCGCCGCTTACCTGTTGGTCTTCACCGTGGTGGCCATCGGCAATCTGGTGAAAGGACGCTGCTGCAACTGAGTGTCATGCCCGTGTGGAGATAAAAAGGGGGGAGCCATGATGGCTCCCCCCTTCTCGTTCTGGCTGACCGTATTTCTGGTTACGCCCTGGCAGTGCTCATCTTGGCCTTGACCGCGCCAATTACCATGGGCAACAGGGAGATACCGATGATGCCGAAGATCAGCAGGGTAAAGTTGTGACGCACCACCGGCAGATTGCCAAAGAAGTGGCCGGCATAGACGAAGGAGAGTACCCACAGCAAGCCGCCAACCAGGTTGAACGCCAAGAAGCGCGGATAGGTCATGGCACCCATTCCTGCAACGAACGGCGCAAAGGTACGCACGATGGGCAGGAAGCGGGTGATGATGATGGTCTTGCCACCATGCTTGGCATAGAAGGCGTGGGTCTTCTCCAGATAATCCCGGCGGAAGATTTTGGAGTCCGGGTTGCGGAACAGCTGCTCGCCGAAGAAGTGCCCAATGGTGTAGTTGACCACGTTGCCCAGCACGGCAGCGATGATCAGCACGGCCGCCAGGGTATGGACGTCCAGCACGCTGCCCACGGTAAGCGCACCGGCGGCAAACAGCAGGGAGTCACCCGGCAGGAACGGCGTCACTACCAACCCGGTTTCACAGAAGATGATCAGAAACAGGATGGCATAAACCCAGACGCCATAGTTCTCGAACAGCTCTTTCAAATGCACGTCAACGTGCAGGATAAAGTCGATTGCAAAGAGGATCAGATCCATTTTTTCCATACCCATAAAGTGAACGGCGTGGAGTCTACGCCAATGCCATTCGGGCGACAATCACCGGCCAGCCTCTTTTTCATCCTGCAGAGCCCACCTTCAAATGAAACCGTTTTTCCGCTTCCTTCGAGGGTGGGAGCGCACAGAGTGATGTCGAGCGTGGTGTTGAAAAGGTGAACTAGGAGGCCTGTTCCAGATCGCTGCGCACTGCGGGGGGAAGGCAACGCTCCCAACCCCACAGCAACACCTGCAGCAGGGTCACGTCATCGAACCAACCCAGCAAGGGCACCACGTCAGGGATAAGATCCACCGGACTAATGCCATAGAGCAGGATAAGGATCACCAGTCCCCTCGCCCACCAGGGGGTACCGGGATGGCGAAAACCATGATAGAGACGACGAAGTCGTTGCCAAATCAGCCAGCGTTTGCGGCTCATGACTCGATCAACTCGCTGCGCAGCCGCTGGATCTGATCCCGCAGTGCCGCCGCCTGTTCGAACTCCAGATCCCGGGCATGTTGGAACATCTGCGCCTCCATCCGTTTGATCTCTTTGGCAATCTCGCTGGCAGAGCGGACATGGTACTCCCCTTGCGGCTCGGCCGCCTTGCGCATCCCCTTGCCTGGTTTGCCTGCCGTGCGGCTGCCCCCCATGTCCATCACATCGCCAATGGATTTGTTGAGCCCTTTGGGGGTGATGCCATGCTTGAGGTTATGGGCATGCTGCAAGGCGCGGCGCCGCTCGGTCTCCTCAATGGCTACCTTCATCGAGTTGGTGATGGTATCGCCGTAGAGAATGACCTTGCCGTTGAGGTTACGCGCCGCACGGCCGATGGTCTGGATCAGCGAGCGGGTCGAACGCAGGAAGCCCTCTTTATCCGCATCCAGAATCGCCACCAGCGACACCTCCGGCATGTCGAGACCTTCCCGCAGCAGGTTGATGCCGACCAGTACATCGAACTTGCCGAGGCGCAGATCGCGGATGATTTCCACCCGTTCGACCGTATCGATATCGGAGTGGAGGTAGCGCACCTTGACGTCGTGCTCCGCCAGATACTCGGTCAAGTCTTCCGCCATCCGCTTGGTCAGGGTCGTGACCAGCACCCGCTCCTCCACCGCGACCCGCTTGCGGATCTCGGAAAGTAGATCGTCCACCTGCGTGGTCACCGGACGCACCTCGATCTCCGGATCGAGCAGACCGGTTGGGCGCACCACCTGCTGCACCACATCGCCGCCGGACTTCTCCAGC
>NZ_JBFODV010000270.1:0-3976 GCF_040908495.1 Aeromonas sp. R1-1
GTAGAGGCGCAGCTTGTCCCCCACCTTGAGGCGGCCCTGTTGCAAGGTGCCGGTGAGCACTGTGCCGGTGCCGTTGGCGGTAAAGACTCTGTCCACATACAGTCGCGGGGCGCTCTGCTCGCGGGCAGCTTGTGAGGCTGGCAGATCGGCCAACTGGCGCACGATGGCGGTGTGCAGGGCAGCCATATTGGCGCCGGTTTTGGCGCTGACGCTGACGATATCGGGCACCATGCCGCTTTCGTCCATCACCTGCTCCAGCAGGCTCTCTTCAAGGAGTGCCAGCTCGTCAGGGGAGACCAGATCGCACTTGTTGATGCAGACCAAGAGACGCGGCACCCCCATTGCCTTGAGCAGGCGCAGGTGATCGCCGGTCATCGGCATCCACCCCTCGTCGGCGGCAATCACCAGCAGCACCAGATCCAGACTCCAGAGCCCCGCCACCATGTTGCGGATATAGCGCTCGTGGCCGGGCACGTCGATGACGCCTATGGTGTTGCCCTGACCGTCGTCAAAGTGGGCAAAACCGAGATCCTGGGTCATGCCGATGGCCTGCTCATGGGCGCGGGCTGTGGTGATGCCGGTGAGGGCTTTGATCAGCAGGGTCTTGCCGTGATCCACGTGGCCGGCAAGGCCGATAACGGCGCGATAGGAGGTCATGGGATCAAGGCTCCTCGCTCGCATTTGTTGTATTGAACGGGGCGGGCAGCAGCAATTCCTTGAGTTGGGCGATCAGCAATTCCATCTCGGTCGGCAGCAGGGTGGCCATATTGAGCAGCACCTTCTGCTGGCGCACGGTGGCGATGACCGGCACCGGCAGGTCGCGCAAATCATCGAGCAGCTGCTGGGCCGGACGCGGGTCGGTGCATTCGAGCGCAGGGGCCGGGTAGAACTCGTCCGGCAATGTGCCACCGCCCACCACCAGCTGGGCGGGGACCGGCACAAAACAGCCGGGCAGGGCGGCTATCAGCTGGGAGGCTCTCACCTGCATGGCGGCCGGGTTGCTCAAGGTGCGCTGGGCGATACCCTCGCCGACGGGAGATTTGTTGAGCTTATGGATGAGCAGGCGTTCGAGCAGGGAGTAGACGATGCGGCTCGGGCGGAAGGTGCGCATCATGGGGTGCTTTTCCAGCCGCTTGATAAGGTCGCTGCGGCCACTGATGATGCCCGATTGCGGGCCCCCCAAGAGCTTGTCGCCGGAGTAGCAGACCAGATCTGCCCCCGCCTTGATGTACTGGCGCACCGAGGTTTCATCCGGCGCAAACTCTTCGCTGGTCAAGCCGGAGCCCTGATCCACCGCCAGCACCACGTGCTCGGGCAGGGCGCGGGCCACCTCGCCGATATCGGGGGATTCGGTAAAGCCGCGAATGGCGAAATTGGATCTGTGCACCATCAGTACCAGCGCGGTCTGATCGGTGATGGCATCAAGGTAATCTTTGGCGGTAGTGATATTGGTAGTGCCCACCTCCACCAGTTTGGCGCCGGAGAGCGCCAGAATATCGGGAATGCGAAAGCCGCCGCCAATCTGGATCTGCTCGCCGCGCGAGACGATCACCTCGCGCCCCTTGGCCACCTCTTGCAGCAGCAAAAAGAGCGAAGCGGCGTTGTTGTTGACCACCAGCGAATCCTCGGCCTGGGTGAGGCAACGGAGCAGGGGGGCGATCAGCCCCTTGCGCCCGCCGCGCTTGCCGGTGGCGAGATCCAGCTCCAGATTGTTGTAGCCGGTGTTGAGGTCACGTACCTCGTCCCACAGATCGGCACTTAACGGCGAACGCCCCAGATTGGTATGCACCAGGGTGCCGGTGGCGTTGATCACCCGGGTTTGACGCTGGCGCAACTGCTGCCGGCAGCGCTTGGCAATCAGTGCCTCGATCTGCTCGGGGGCAACGCCATGCTGGCGAAAATCTTCGCTCTGGCGCAGCTCGCTCAGGGTGTCGCGCACCGCCTGGGTCACCAGCGGGCGGCTCAGCGCTTCGATAAAACCGGCGAGAAAGGGTTGCTGCAGCAGCTGTTCTACTTGCGGCAAGCGGCGCGTTTGTTGCTGGCTGGGCAGTTGCTGTGAATCTGGCTGTGAATCGTCGGCAGCCTGACCTGATGCGGGCTGGCGGTGGGGGATAGCTGACGCGTGAGACGAGTTCGGCATGGGATTACCAGTGCAGTGCGTGGGTTCGGGAGGCGCACCGGTTTGCCGATAGAGAGGCCGAGCTGACGGGTTATGGCACTGCTGGCGATTTGCGGACGAGTGCAAACTGGATGCATAAATGAGCGGGTATAAATTAATGCTGCATCGATGCTGATAAATTAATTTTTGGCCAGCGAGATAACCTGAGTTCGGATTATATTGGCAAGCGGCAAGCACCTTTTTTAAGGTATTACTTCAAACATATTGAACAAACAATGGAAATAACATCCAGGCCGAAGAATTCAGCGAGAGAGTATTTGTTCAATAGATGAATTTGGCGGAAGAGGCAGGAATCGAACCTGCCAAAGCCTTCTCGGCTCACATCGGTTTTGAAGACCGAGGAGGCCACCAGACCCCATCAACTTCCGTAACGGTCGCCATTTTGTGGCAAATTTCTGTGACTGGCAACGCTTTTTTTGTCATAAAAAAGCGAGAGTTAGCGATTTTTTGAAAAAATCAAAGAACCTTGTTTTATATCAAGTTCAGCACAATTAGCCCGATGTTTTTAATTTAACATCGGGCCTCGATCACATTGCCGGAACCGTTGGTCAATAACGGTCGTTAACAACTCGATAAATAATCACCGCTTGGCGTTGGCAATATTCCACTGATCCAGTTTCTCTATTAACAGACTGGTGTCACTGGTGGCATCAAGATGCTGATAAAGATAATCCATCGCCTCGCTCACCATCTCGGTCATCGGGAAGGAGAACGCCACGATGGCCGGTTGTACCCCGACAAAGATCACCTCGGGGACAAAGGTCTTGAGCTCGTCGATGAGGAAATTGAGTGGCATATTGTGGGTCGAGAAGATAAACATCTCGGCGATGGTCTCGGGGGGGATCACCTGCAGGGTTCCCGCCTTCTCGCCGATCTCGGCGGCATCCACCAGCACCACCCGCTCCGGTTGCAGCTCCCGCACCTTGTAGACCACATTTTCCGGCGCGATGCCGCCGTCGATATGGATCCAGCCGGACAGGGGGGCGGCTTGCAGTTTGTCGGCAAGATAGGGGCCGGCACCGTCGTCCCCCATCATGGCATTGCCCACGGTCAACACGAGATTGCAGCCCATCAGCGGCTCCTTACCATCAGGTACATATGGGGGTCGTTATAGAGGGCGGTGAGCTGATCCATAAAGGTATTGGTCCAGCCCAGCTCCTGCTCATCGAGCAGACTGTCGGCTTTGCGCAGTCGGTCGAAGGCGCAGGCCAGCATATGGCAGTGCTCGCGATAGATGGTGATCTCGCCAAAGGTGAGAAATCCCTCCATCTTGCGGCGCGCTTCGCTCCCTTCTGGCAGCTTTGCCACCCAGTCGCGATAACCGGTTAGCGAGCAGACCAGGTCTGCTCGCAGGCAATCGACGATGCCGAGGTGGTGGCCGATGGCGAGGCTGTAGTACATCACCTCCTTGGCCTCTTCCGGCACGTCGAACTGCTCGTCGACGAACTTGCGCGAGAGGCGATAGAAGAAAACCTCGTCAGCCATGCACCGCCTCTCCCTTGCCGGCCGCCCGGTTAAGGCAGGCGTTTGCGAGGTTGTTGACGATCTCCGAGAGGCGCGGATCGTCGTGCTGATCGAGGTAGCTCTGGATGCGCAGATCCACATCCTGCTGGGTTGCCCCTTCGAGCAGGGCCATGAACTCGTCGGCGATGATCCGCCCCTGCCGGTAACCGGCCATGCGGCGCGCTTCGCGCTCGATCATCACCCGGATTTCATTGGGGATGCCGGTGTGGCGCAGTTCGACCCGTTCACCCGGTTGCACCTCGTGGCTGGTGGCTTTGAGTTTCTGCTCAAGCA
>NZ_JBFODV010000271.1:0-2998 GCF_040908495.1 Aeromonas sp. R1-1
TGCTCTTTAACAATCTGGAAAGCTGATTTAAAAAGTAGTTCTCAAACATTTGTTACAAGTGCTTTGGAAACTTCTTGGCGAAAACCAAATTTTATTTGGTCCTTGTTGTACAGCAACAAGTTGCGTTGTTTCGACGACACTTCTTGGGGTTGTATGGTTAAGTGACTAAGCGTACATGGTGGATGCCTTGGCAGTCAGAGGCGATGAAGGACGTACTAACCTGCGATAAGCTGTGAGAAGTCGGTAAGAGACGCTATTACTCACAGATTTCCGAATGGGGAAACCCACCCGAGATAACTCGGGTATCTGTTACTGAATACATAGGTAACAGAGGCGAACCGGGAGAACTGAAACATCTAAGTACCCCGAGGAAAAGAAATCAACCGAGATTCCCTCAGTAGCGGCGAGCGAACGGGGATTAGCCCTTAAGCATCTTGGAAGTTAGTGGAACGGTCCTGGAAAGGCCGGCGATACAGGGTGATAGCCCCGTACACGAAAACAACCTTGATGTGAAATCGAGTAGGGCGGGACACGTGACATCCTGTCTGAATATGGGGGGACCATCCTCCAAGGCTAAATACTCCTGACTGACCGATAGTGAACCAGTACCGTGAGGGAAAGGCGAAAAGAACCCCTGTGAGGGGAGTGAAATAGAACCTGAAACCGTGTACGTACAAGCAGTGGGAGCCCTTCGGGGTGACTGCGTACCTTTTGTATAATGGGTCAGCGACTTACATTTTGTAGCGAGGTTAACCGTATAGGGGAGCCGTAGGGAAACCGAGTCTTAACTGGGCGTCTAGTTGCAAGGTGTAGACCCGAAACCGGGTGATCTAGCCATGGGCAGGTTGAAGGTTGAGTAACATCAACTGGAGGACCGAACCCACTAACGTTGCAAAGTTAGGGGATGACCTGTGGCTGGGGGTGAAAGGCCAATCAAACTCGGAGATAGCTGGTTCTCCCCGAAAGCTATTTAGGTAGCGCCTCGGACGAATACTACTGGGGGTAGAGCACTGTTTGGGCTAGGGGGTCATCCCGACTTACCAACCCCATGCAAACTCCGAATACCAGTAAGTAATATCCGGGAGACACACGGCGGGTGCTAACGTCCGTCGTGAAGAGGGAAACAACCCAGACCGCCGGCTAAGGTCCCAAAGTTCTGGTTAAGTGGGAAACGATGTGGGAAGGCTCAGACAGCTAGGATGTTGGCTTAGAAGCAGCCATCATTTAAAGAAAGCGTAATAGCTCACTAGTCGAGTCGGCCTGCGCGGAAGATGTAACGGGGCTCAAACCAGGCACCGAAGCCGCGGATTCACACTTATGTGTGAGTGGTAGGGGAGCGTTCTGTAAGTCTGCGAAGGTGTATCGAGAGGTATGCTGGAGATATCAGAAGTGCGAATGCTGACGTAAGTAACGATAAAGGGGGTGAAAAGCCTCCTCGCCGGAAGACCAAGGGTTCCTGTCCAACGTTAATCGGGGCAGGGTGAGTCGACCCCTAAGGCGAGGCCGAAAGGCGTAGTCGATGGGAAGCAGGTTAATATTCCTGCACGACTTGTAATTGCGATGGGGGGACGGAGAAGGCTAGGTGGGCCAGGCGACGGTTGTCCTGGTGAAAGTGCGTAGGTGGTGTTTCTAGGCAAATCCGGAGACACAACACTGAGACACGAGACGAACACACTACGGTGTGGAAGCCATTGATGCCCTGCTTCCAGGAAAAGCCTCTAAGCTTCAGATTACAAGTCATCGTACCCCAAACCGACACAGGTGGTCGGGTAGAGAATACCAAGGCGCTTGAGAGAACTCGGGTGAAGGAACTAGGCAAAATAGAACCGTAACTTCGGGAGAAGGTTCGCTCTTGATGGTGAAGTCCCTTGCGGATGGAGCTGTCGGGAGTCGCAGTGACCAGATGGCTGGGACTGTTTATCAAAAACACAGCACTCTGCAAACACGAAAGTGGACGTATAGGGTGTGACACCTGCCCGGTGCCGGAAGGTTAATTGATGGGGTTAGCGCAAGCGAAGCTCTTGATCGAAGCCCCGGTAAACGGCGGCCGTAACTATAACGGTCCTAAGGTAGCGAAATTCCTTGTCGGGTAAGTTCCGACCTGCACGAATGGTGTAACCATGGCCATGCTGTCTCCACCCGAGACTCAGTGAAATCGAATTCGCCGTGAAGATGCGGTGTACCCGCGGCTAGACGGAAAGACCCCGTGAACCTTTACTACAGCTTGGCACTGAACATTGAACCTACATGTGTAGGATAGGTGGGAGGCTTTGAAGGCGTGACGCCAGTTGCGCTGGAGCCGTCCTTGAAATACCACCCTTGTATGTTTGATGTTCTAACGCAGGGCCCTGAATCGGGCTCGCGGACAGTGCCTGGTGGGTAGTTTGACTGGGGCGGTCTCCTCCCAAAGAGTAACGGAGGAGCACGAAGGTTGGCTAATCCTGGTCGGACATCAGGAGGTTAGTGCAATGGCATAAGCCAGCTTAACTGCGAGACGGACAGGTCGAGCAGGTACGAAAGTAGGTCATAGTGATCCGGTGGTTCTGAATGGAAGGGCCATCGCTCAACGGATAAAAGGTACTCCGGGGATAACAGGCTGATACCGCCCAAGAGTTCATATCGACGGCGGTGTTTGGCACCTCGATGTCGGCTCATCACATCCTGGGGCTGAAGTCGGTCCCAAGGGTATGGCTGTTCGCCATTTAAAGTGGTACGCGAGCTGGGTTCAGAACGTCGTGAGACAGTTCGGTCCCTATCTGCCGTGGGCGTTGGATGATTGAAGGGAGTTGCTCCTAGTACGAGAGGACCGGAGTGAACGAACCTCTGGTGTTCGGGTTGTCACGCCAGTGGCACTGCCCGGTAGCTAAGTTCGGAATCGATAACCGCTGAAAGCATCTAAGCGGGAAGCGAGCCCTGAGATGAGTCATCCCTGACCCCTTGAGGGTCCTAAAGGGCCGTTGGAGACCACAACGTTGATAGGTGGGGTGTGTAAGCGCAG